>JAGHBN010000057.1 GCA_021160985.1 Thermococcus sp. | reverse complement strand
CTCTTAGCACCTTCAGCGGAACCGCCGAGCCTCGAACCTCAACGACGTTCATCCTCTTGACCTTCACCAGATCCCTGCTGAGCCTCTCAATGAGCGCCTTGGCCTCCCTCAGCTGTTTTTCAAGGGCCTCGATGCGCTTCACCTTCGTCTCCAGCTCCCTCTCGCGGAGAACCTTTCTCCTGACCTCCTCGTCGTAGTCCACCAGCTTCCGCTCAAGCCTCTCGATGGCCTTCCTCTGCTCACGTATTACCCCCCTCAGCTCCTCGTTCTCGCGCTCAAGGAAGGCTATGCGCTCCTCCAGTTCGCGGATTTTCCTCACGTACGGCCTCACGTCAACGCTCTCTCCGCCCTCAGGCTCGGGAGTCTCTTCCATGGGCCTCTCGCGCCTCGCAACCCTCTGCATCGCCTCGCCGAGGTTGTAGCCCTGAATTACGAGGGCCTTAACCTCATCTGCCTTCCTCAAAAGCCCCGCCTCACGGAGCTTGGCCTCGACGTGCTCAAGCTTCGGCTTCAGGCGGAGGTAGGCCTTGTATGCCGCGGCCAGGGCGTCGCGCTGGTGGTCGTCTTCGACCTTGACGCCAAGGCTCCTCAGCAGTTCGTTCTTCTCCTCAACGCGAAGGCTCTCCCTCGGGACGAAGAGCTGGGCCTTGAATGAGCGGGCTATCTTTTCAACAAAGCCCGGAGCGGGGGAAACGTCGGTCGCGACGACAACGGGGTGCCCTATCTCGCTTATGAAACGGAACACTTCACCTACGGGCATGTTCCTCTCGCTGTGGAGGGCTATCACGTTGCCGCTGAGGTCTATCACGGCTATGCCAACGGTTATACCCGGGTCTATGCCCACAATAACGCTCTTCCTCTCCCTCACGGCCTCCTCTCCTTTAAGAGGGGCAAAGCCGAGCTCGGCCCTCTCGACAGGCTGGATTCTGACCTCAACGTCCCCCCCACGCATCGGCTTCACGATTCCAGCGAGCTCTTCGCTGCTCGCGTATATCCTGAACTCTCCCCTGGCAAGGCCGTAGTCCTTCTCCTCGGTTTCGAGGTCAAAGGGTATCTCCGCCCGCCTCAGCCTGTCTTCAATCTCCCTAACCTTGTCCCTGACGAGGTTGTGGACGCGCTTCCTGTAGCGGTCCTGGCTCCAGCCGCCCTTGCCGTGGCTCCTTCCCCGGGTGACCCGGACTATGACCTCGTCCTCAAACGCTAAAACCTCGTAGCCAACTCCCCTGCTCGCGAGCAGGGCGGAGAGCTTAGCCTCCTCGTAGGGGTCGAACCTGTCGCCGGTGGATATGCCGTGCTCCTTCGCAAGGCTCTGCAGGCTCCTCTGCTCCCCGGGACGGCCGGTCACCTGGACGAGCTTTGTTCCGGGCGGGAGAGCCCGGAGGAACTTTCTAAGGTCGTCGCCGAGCTCTGTGACGCTGTCAATGGCCACTATGTCCGGCCGCTTGGTTCTGATAAAGCGGATTAGACGGTATAGTGTGAACTCACCCTTTCGCTCAAGCCTGCCGTTGTACCAGCTCACCACCGCAAAGCGTTTGGGGTTCTCGCCAATGACATCCACTCCCAGTATCAGAATAGGCCCCACCTAAAGAGAGTAGAAGAGAGGGCTTTTAAAACGTTAACGCGTCCCCACGACCTTTTCGACAGCGAGCCTTATTGCCTCGTTTATGGTCTCCTGGGCCATGGATGGCCTGGCTTTGTCCAAGGCCTGCTCGTGGCTGAAGGGCACATGGATGAAGCCCGCTCTGGCTTCCATTCCGGAAACGGCCACCGTGTGCAGGGCGGTAAACATCGCGGTGTTGCAGACGTAGGTTCCGGCGGTGTTGGATACAGCCGCGGGAATTCCGGCGTTTCTCAGGGCCTTTATTATCTCCTTTATCGGTATCGTGGCAAAGTAGGCATCGGGGGCACCCTCAAAGACCGGCTCGTCCTCCGGCTTAAAGCCGTCGTTGTCAGGCATCGTGGAATCCATAACGTTTATCGCGACCCTCTCGACGGTTATGTTCGGTCTCCCGCCGGCCTGCCCCGTCAGGATAATCACATCAGGAGCCTCCTTTACGATGAGCTTCGGGAGTTGTTTCCTCACCTTTTCGAAGGAGACCGGAAGCTCCTCCTTGATGACCTCTGCCCCTCCAATACTATCCGGCAGTGCCTCAACAGCCCTCCAGGAGGGGTTTATTTCCTCGCCACCGAAGGGTTCAAATCCCGTCACGAGAACCTTCACGTACATCACCCCCAAAAGTTAGGTTTTTAGACTTAAAAACTCACCATATCCCGGGTGTTAAAATGAGGTACGACGTACTCATAATAGGTGGCGGTCCTGCCGGAAACTATCTGGCAAACCTCCTGGCAGGCGAGATGAGGGTAGGGGTTGTTGAGAGAAAGGGAGCCTTCGGGGGAAAAGCCTGCACTGGCATAGTGGGAGCCAAAAACTACAAACGCCTAGGTTTTCCGGAAGAAGCTATTATCAATGAGCTTCGGGGAGCTTCATTCTACTCACGGATACAGAGCTTTGAAATAAGCCGGAGCTCGGCACAGGCGTACATGGTGGACAGAAAAACTCTGGAGAGAAAGCTCGCCGAGAGGGCTCTCGAGAAGGGTGCCGACTACTACCTCCAGGCGACGTTTCAGGGCTTCAAAAACGGAAGGGCCATCGTGCAGCACGTCGGTGAGAGGCTCGAGATAGAGGCCGACTTCTACGTGGGTGCCGACGGGGCAAACAGCACTGTTGCAAAGGCTATTGGGGCCCGGACAGATGCCGAGTTCCTCAGCGGCTACGAGATAGAGGTGATAGGGGAGTTCCGGAGGGACTTCGTGGAGGTCTGGGTCAACAAAGACATCAACGACAAGTTCTTCTTCTGGGTGGCCCCCCTGAACGAGAGAGTGGCACGCGTTGGCACTCTGGGGAGCCTTAGGAGCCTCCGGGAGTTTTTGAGGATAAGGAGGTTGAAGCCCACATCGGTGCTGGAGTTCAAGAGCGGGAGCGTCGGGCTGGGGTGGAGGAGAGCCTGGGTAAAGGACAACGTGGCCCTACTTGGCGATGCTGCACTCCAGATAAAGCCGACCACCGCAGGGGGAATAGTTTTCGGAGCTTTCTGCGCCAATGCCCTCGCAGATGCCATACTCAACGGAAACCCCGGGGAGTACGAAAAGCTATGCAAAGCGATAAAGAGGCAGATAAGCTTCGGCCTAAAGTTCAGGAGGGCGTTCCTCGGGATGAGCCAGGACGACATCGAGAAGGTCTTCGAAGTCCTGGGAAGCAGGGAGGCGATAGAGGTCATAGAGAGCCAGGCCGAGTTCGACGACCACCTCAAAACCGCCAAGGCAATTCTCAAGAGGCCCAGGCTGCTCGCGAGGCTCTTAAAGGTCAGTCCCAGCATAGTGCGCTATCTGGTGTGAGGTGGTTCCATGGCGACGTGGAGGATGGGGCTCCAGGAGGAATATCTGAAGGCGATAGCCGAGGGCAAAAAGAAGATTGAGGGCCGTCTATATGACGAGAAGAGGCAGGCGATAAAGCCTGGAGACGAGATAGTCTTCGAGAACAAGCTTGTCTGCGTCGTCAAGGACATGAGGGTTTACTCCTCATTCAGAGAGATGCTGGAGAAGGAGGGCCTTGAGAACGTCCTGCCAGGAGTGAAGAGCATCGAGGAGGGCGTTAAGGTCTACAGGCGCTTTTATTCGGAGGAGAAGGAGAAGAAGTACGGGGTCGTTGCCATAGAGGTCGAGCCGGTGGCGTGGATTGGGAGTTTTACGTAATAGAAATAGAAAACAGAAAACTTTATAAAGTCACTACATTAGAACAATGATGGTGAATATAATGATATCTATACCATATTCTAAAAATGTATACGTGATAATAGAAACTCCGCAAAACCCATACCAAACGGAAGACCCCATAACAGTCAGAAATACAATTTTAAGCTGGGATGTTGATGGGGTGTTTTTAAATTACAATTCCGGATTTGGTGAAAAAGATAGATTCCACGAATATCTATCAGCGTTGGAGGATTACGTGAGGAATATCGGATTCGTTGTTAATGCATTTGGCCCATATTATAGATCATATGCTGCCCCCGCATGTACTACCGGGGAAAATGTAGAAGGATGGATCGACCCATATTTAATCTACAAAAACGGAATAAACTTTGATGAGGATGAGAAGTATAAATCCCGGCTCGATACTCTTTCAAACTACATCAACAGGTTGTCTTGGGAACGTGGCAGAATTTTATTTGATCACATTAGATACCCCCAAGGTGATGCTTACTGCCCGAACTGCAGCACTTCTACCTGGCAAAATCACATTTACAATGTAACTCAGGCAACCTTTAGAATAGTTAATTATCTTTCCACTAATACAGGCATGAACAGTTCTGAGTTCGGTGCAGTTATGCATCCACCAAGAAACTCATCTCAAACAACATGTTGCCAAGCATGGAATGTCGGTCAAGCATATGATGATGTGAAAGGCCTCACCGCACCATTAGGATTCGGTGCAATGATCTTATATTACATCCCCAGAGAAGACTATATATGGTGGATGTATAACTTAGCAACAAAGAACCACAGCTACAATGGATACTCAACAAACGGGACAAAAAAGGAGCTTTTCATATTGCTTTCAACATATCCGGGGAAGTACAAATACTATG
>JAGHBN010000186.1 GCA_021160985.1 Thermococcus sp. | reverse complement strand
CCTCAGCTCCCTGACCGTCTTCAGGAGCATCTCCCCATCAAGGTCCGTGAGCTCAAGCTCCCCCGCGAGCCTGAGCGCCCAGTATGCGTAGGCCTGCACCTCCACGAGCGCAATTGGGTGGACTGCCTGCTCCCCTCTCTCGTCAGGTATGCTTCCCTTCCAGTCCTTCCAACCCTGGTTCTCAAGGAGGCCCCTCCCGTAGCGTATGTAGCCTTCCCCCTCCCCAAGCCTGCGGAGTATCCAGCCAACCGCCGAGGTCAGGCTCTCCCTGAGCGTGCGTACTGTCCCCCTCTCCCCTGTCCTTGCCAGGTACTCGCCGGCCAGGGCTACGTAGAGGGGGGTGGAGTCAACGCTTCCGTAATAGGGGGAGAATGGGATTCTACCGGCCTGGCACAGCTCCCCGAACCTGTACTCGTGGGGTATCTTTCCGGGCTCCTCCTCGCTCCTCTCGTCCCATTTCCTTCCCTGGAGTCTGGCCAGGGTCAGGAGGACGCCGCGCGCAAGCTCTGGGAATACATCGAGGAGGAAGAACGAAGTCCACAGGCTGTCCCTGCCGAAGATGGCGGCGAAGTACGGGATTCCGGCAAGCGGAAAGAGGTTCCCGTCCACCCTCACAAGGAGGCGCTCAAGGTCTCTCGCCGCCATGCCCCCGATGTATGGCTCTGCCCTTGGAACGAGGAAGTCGAACGTTATACCCGCTGGGAGCGGGGGAGCTATTGGGTAGCCGCCCTCGACCGAAGGCGTTGCCCGCAGGAAGCACGTCTCGGTGCTCCTCGGCGCGACGGTTATCTTTCCGCTCTTCTCCTCTATCTTCAGCCGCCGCACCCTACCGTCGGCCCCCTTCCAGACTAGGGTGTTACCCTCCTGGAGCGGGTGCCTCTCGACTCTCCCCCAGTCAGCTTCAAGGATGTCCTCAAAAGGCGTGGAGTAGCTGAACGCTACGTCCACTTCAACTGGAGAGTCAGTCGGGTTGAAGACGAGCACCCCCTCATGGTAGCCGTTCCCGGTTGTTATTCTCCTGATGACGTAGCACCTTCCGGCCCGGTAAACTGCAGTTATGCCCTCCTCTCCCGACACTTCAAGGAGCTTTGCCCCCTCAATGGAAACCCCGACGCCCCGCAGAAAAATTGTATCGTAGGCTATGTAGTCCGCTTCCCCCGAAATTTCGTTTAGAATCGCGATTTCGTGGCCATAAGAAGCCGTGAGCACGCCGTTTCACCCGTAGTGGGTATCTTGGGGAGTATAAAAGGTTTTTCAATGACCCAGTTGTCAAGTGGATGTTAAAACGCTACGTCCATCCTATTTGTCCGGTGAGAAATAGCGCGAAAAACGCTGAGCAGTGTCAAAACATTTTTCTTAATTCCCCCATAACAGCAGGGTGGTGATACCTGTGGCTAAAGCCTTCATAAACGGCAACGTTTACGTCTCGTTCAGGCCTCCCGTCAGAGTCGAGGCTTTTCTCGTCGTCAACGGTCGTGTTGCTAAGACCGGATCCACCAGGGAAGTCCTCAAGGCGGCTGAACAGCTGAGGGCAGAGGTCGTTGACCTTGGGGGAAAGACCGTCCTTCCGGGGTTTATAGACGCACATATGCACCTCGACGAGCTTGGAGAATATCTCGGCATGCTGGACCTCCGGGGAGTGAGGAGCATCAGGGAACTTAAGGAGAAGCTTAGGAAGTTCGCCGAAGAGAAAGAGGGATGGATTCGCGGCCACGGCTGGGATCAGGAGCTGTTCAAAGAGAAGCGCTGGCCCACGAGGCACGACCTTGACGAAGTCGTTAGCGACAGACCGGTGCTCCTCTCAAGGGTGTGCCTTCACGCCGCCGTCCTGAACACGAAAGCGCTGGAAGAAACCGGCCTTATTGACTGGGACTCCGAAGATGTTATCGGGGACGAGAACGGCGAGCCAACGGGGGTAGTCAAAGAGGAGGCTTTCACACACGCCGTCCGGAAGTTCAACGAGATGATTTCCGAGGAGGAGTACGCAAAGAGCATCCTCAGGGCAGCTGAATACGCGCTCTCAAAGGGCGTGACGGCGGTCGGTTTTGTCAGCGTGGGTGAGAGGGCTTTAAGGGCCCTGAGCAGGCTCGACGCTGAGGGGAAGCTCAGGGTTAGAGTGAAAGCATATCTAAATCCTGGTGAAAACCTTGAGACTCTCGAATCGCTCAAAAGGCTTGGTATAAAGAACGGCTTCGGGGGAAAAAGGCTGAAAATCGGCGGGATAAAGGTTCTCGTCGACGGCTCCCTTGGCGCCAGAACCGCCTGGCTCTCAAGCCACTACAGTGATGCAGAGACTAGGGGCCATCCAAACGTCACAAAGGAGTGGCTTGAACTCGTGGCGAGAGAGGCCCATGAGGCCGGTCTTCAAATGGCGGTTCACGCGATAGGCGACGCGACTCTCGACATGGTGCTCGATGTTTACGAATCCCTCGGGGACATTAAGAGAGCCGGGCACAGGATAGAGCACGCCTCCCTCATGAGACCGGACCAGATAGAGAGGGCCAAACGGCTTGGGGTTAGACTCGCAATCCAGCCGCACTTTGTGATAACCGACTGGTGGGTCGTTGAAAGGGTTGGGACGGAGCGTGCAAAGTGGGCGTACCCCTTCAGGAGCATCGCGAAAGCTGGAATACCCTTTGGCCTGAGCACGGACTCGCCGGTGGAGCCCCTCGATCCCTGGGAAACCGTATATGCTGCGGTAACCCGCGGAAAGTATGAAAACGTCCCCCTCGCGGCACTGACCGCGGACGAGGCACTGACGCTTGAAGAGGCTCTCCACGCGTACACAGCGGGATCTGCAGAGGTTCTTATGGAAGACGACATGGGGACCCTTAAAGAGGGCAAGCTCGCGGACTTCATAGTGGTGGGCGAAGACCCCTTTGAGGTTAATGAGGACAGACTTAAGGGCATTGAGGTGCTGGAAACCTACATCGGGGAAGAAAAAGTCTGGGAGCGGCACTCAGAGATTACCTGACCACCCATATGGCCCACATCATGAACAGGTAGGCGAGGATGCTCAGGACTACGTGGGCCTTGAGCCAGAACCCTCTCTTTTTTGACAAGAAAATAAACGCTCCCGAGAGCATTGAGAGGTTCATAAAGCCAAAGGAAATCCATCCAAGTGTGGTGTGGTCGAGATTCACCATTTCATACCCTCCCTACGGGGAATATGTAGAGAGGAGCACCTTCAGTGCCGATTATTTTGGCGACTTCTTCATCGTGGAAGGCCCCGATGGCAACTGTTCCAAGGCCAAGCGCGGTTGCCTGGAGATAGATGTTCTGACCTATGTGGCCAGCCTCCATGTGGACGTAGCGGTAGCCCCTCTCGCCGTAAACCCTCGTTGTCCTCTCGTAAAATGCCACTAGCACTATGTCAACGGCCGCGTTTCCCACCCAGGGCTGGTCAAGCGCCGCCTTCTGGAGCTCATCCCTGAAGTCCCCTTCTTTCACGAGCGTTATTGAGTGGGTGGATGGGTCGTAGTGGTAGATACCCGGCTCCAGCCCATCAACTTTTCCAACTACGATGAAGACTTCAAAAGGGTAAGTTGGACCGGCGCTTGGCGCTGCTCTCTTTCCGTCCCTGCTCGTTATCCCCTGAGCCGCCCATAGCAGCTGGGAGAGTTCCTCCAGGCTAAGTGGCCCGTCTCGGTATTCCCGTATACTCCTTCTCTTCGCTATTGCTTCCTCAACGCTCATCTCGCCCTCAAGGCGGGG
>JAGHBN010000048.1 GCA_021160985.1 Thermococcus sp. | reverse complement strand
GCACCGCTGGCGCTCTTGCCGGCCTTGAGGACTATCACGGGCTTCCTCTCGCTCGCATAGCGAAGGGCTTTCAAAAAGCGTCTGCCGTCCCTAACGCCCTCAATATAGAGGGCTATCGCCTTAGTGTTCCCGTCATCGGCGAAGTATTCTAAAAAGTCGCTCTCGTTCAAATCTGAAGCATTTCCATAGGAAACGAAGGCCGAGAAGCCTATGCCCTCGTCGTTGCCCATCGCAAGGGCCGCGCCGCCGAAGGCACCGCTCTGGCTGATGAGGGCGAGCCCGCCGGGTTTAACGCGAACCTCGAAGGAGCCGAAGAACCTCCCGTGGACGCCGAAGATGCCGGCGCAGTTGGGGCCGATGAGCCTAACGCCGTGCTTTTTTGCCCTCTCGACCAGCTCGCGCTCAAGCTCTTCTTCCCCCACCTCTGAGAAGCCGGCACTTATCACAACGGCTCCCTTGATTAGCGGGCCGATTTCATCGATGAGGGCTGGAACGAACTTCGCCGGTATGGCGATTATGGCGGTATCGACCGGCTCGTCACGATTTTCCCGGACTTCAAAGGTCTTTCCTGCGACTTCAACTGTTCCTCCCTTCGGGTTGACGGGGATTATTTTGCCCTCAAAACCCCCCTCGACGATGTTCCTGAGGATCTCGTAGGCTATGGCTCCTTCCCTGAACGAGCCGAAAACGGCAACTGAGGATGGATAAAAGAAGAAGTCCATCACTCCACCCCCTCAGGGGTTGAGTCTTCATTCTCGGACTCTCCTGCCACCTCCACCTCTCCTTCACCGGAACTTTCTTCCTGCCGGGACTCCTGCTCCCCTCCGCCCTTCCGTTTCCTCTTAAGCACCACCGCGAGCACAAGGAGGGGCGCCAGGAGGCCCAGGCCACCGTACAGTGCCAGCTTTTTCATATTCGGCTCGCTTACGGTCAGGATGACAACTCCCGGCCCCGCCTCTTTATACGAGCCCCCGGAAACATCCACCGTGGAGAAGGGGAATGGGAGTGTGACGTAAACCTCCCAAGTTACGGAGGTGAGGCTCTCGCTCTTTTTTGCCGGCGGCAGGGCGACACCCACGACCTTTATGCTGCCACCCTCCTCGATGAGATCCATGCTCAGCGGGGAGAGGGCCTCCTTGAAGGTGTACAAAAGCGCGTCTTTGACAACCTCCGGGACGCCCGAAGCCGGAAAGACGGCTTCAAAGTAGAGACGGCCGTCCTCAGGAGTGTAGCGGAGTTTCAGTGTCCTAGTCTTTTCGGTCTCATTCAGGAACTTCACGAACGAATATCCCGGGCTCTCAAGGGAGACCTTCGGAAGGTAGGAACCGTTAACCCACACTGCAATGTTCTCACCGAGCTGCGCCGGCTTTGGGGAGAGTTCGTGAACGACATAGCCGGGGGGAAGTATCAGCACGAACCTGTTCCAGTTGAAGGCGTAGGTTTTGTTCGCCATCCAGAGTGTGAGGTTTCCGGCCATGGGCGATACCAGGTGGTGATCCCTCAAAACAAGGAAATCAGTCACACCAAGGTCAACAGTTGCATTCCAGTCGTCTCCAATGGCTATGGGACCCCCTTCAGGCACCACAAAGCCCGGATGTAGCCCGGCGGCCTGGTACTTCTGAATGACGTTGTAGCGGAGACTTGTGTAAACGGTGTTATTGATTATCGTCCAGAACAGAGCATTTGCTGATTGGCTGTCGTTCTTGGCGAGTTCGTCAAGGTACTCTCTGTACTGGGGATCGACGAGCTTTGCAATAACGCGGAACTTTCCAATCCATGTCGTTTCGTTTCCGACCTTGGCCGGCTGAATCTGCAGGATTAGGGTGAAGTTGAAGACATTCTGCGGCGGGAGCTGTTCTCCCGAGGGCTGAGCCAGAACCAGAGACGGCATCAGCAGGATGATGGCAAGGATGAGTGCAAGCAACCGCTTCATTTCAACACCTCCACCGGAAGTGCTCGAGACAATAAAAAAGCTTATTGGTTCAATCCCTCAAGTTTTTTCCATGAAAAAAAAGTTCAGAAAAGTTGTCGTCGGCGGGACTTTCGACCGGCTCCACCTCGGCCACAAAGCCCTGCTAAGAAGGGCCTTCGAGGTGGGAAAGTACGTTTATGTAGGCCTGACCTCAGACGAGATGATAAAGAACAAGCCGCACGCCGAGAAGATACTCCCCTACGAGCTCCGCCTTAGGGACCTGATTAAATTTTTCGAGGTCAACGGCTACTCCAATTACAGGGTTATCAAAATAAACAATGCTGTGGGCTTTGCCGCCGAGATGAAGAGTCTCGAAGCCATAGTGGTCAGTGAGGAGACGTATAAAGGGGCCCTTCTCGTCAACCGGGCCCGGGAGGAGAAAGGGCTGAAACACCTCCAGATAGTCACGATCCCGCTGGTTAAGAGCTCCCTGGGCCCGAAGATAAGCTCAACGCTCATCAGGGCCGGACTCATCGACCCCTTCGGAAGACCCGTTTCCAGTGGAAACAAAGCCTCCGGGGGAAAGACGTTTAAGGAGTAATGACATAACACCAACGGTGATACCCATGCTGAAGGAGCCGATTATAGCGATTAACTTCAAGACCTACATAGAGGCCACCGGAAAGAGGGCGCTCGAGATTGCCAAGGCCGCCGAGAAGGTCTGGAAGGAGACCGGGATAACAATAGTCGTCGCACCCCAGCTGGCCGATCTCAGGATGATAGCCGAAAGCGTTGAAATACCCGTTTTCGCCCAGCACATCGACCCGATAAAGCCCGGAAGCCACACCGGCCGCGTCCTGCCCGAGGCCGTCAAGGAGGCCGGAGCCGTCGGAACGCTCCTCAACCACTCCGAGAACAGGATGGTTCTGGCAGACCTTGAAGCGGCCATAAGGCGTGCCGAGGAAGTCGGGCTCATGACGATGGTCTGCTCCAACAACCCGGCAGTCAGCGCGGCCGTTGCCGCACTCGGCCCGGACTACGTGGCAGTTGAGCCGCCTGAACTTATAGGAACCGGCATCCCGGTCAGCAAAGCCCAGCCGGAGGTCATTACCAACACCGTCGAGCTGGTGAAGAAGGTAAACCCGGACGTCAAGGTTCTAACCGGCGCAGGAATCAGCACGGGAGAGGACGTCAAAAAGGCCCTTGAGCTCGGAAGCGTAGGAGTTCTCCTCGCGAGCGGCGTCACCAAGGCCAAAGACCCCGAGAAGGCAATAAGGGATC
>JAGHBN010000128.1 GCA_021160985.1 Thermococcus sp. | reverse complement strand
CTGAGAGAGCTAAAAAGAAACATTCAAGCCAAATTCGGCTCGATTAAGGCCTTTGCGGAAATGGTGAATACTGGGGAGAGTTACCTATCAAAGCAACTTAGGGGAGAGTACCCCTTTAGCTGGGGAAAACTAAAGCTAATCCTTGGAGAAGTTGGCATGACCATTGAAGAAAACGACGTGGAGAGAATAACATCTGACAAAAACAGCTACGAGCTACCGAAGAGGTTCACACCAGGACTGGCCCGATTGTTGGGTTTCTGGATGGCAGATGGTTCATGGAAAGGTGGCACGATAACGCTGTTCTCCAGCGATTTAAACATGCTCAGGCGTTATGCCGAGCTCGCCAGGGAGGAGCTTGGAATTGAGGGGCGTATAAGAAAGCAAAACGAGAGCACGTACTCCCTTGAACTTTCTTTTAACGTTCTCCTTCACATGTTCAGAGGGCTCATAGGAATTGAAGGGAAGAAATCTACAGGGGGCAAGTTTCCGGAGATACTCTATCGCCTTCCAAAGGAGCATAAAGCCCAGTTTCTCTCCGGCTACTTCGATGGTGATGGATACCTTGAGATAAAAGAGGACGGGCGTGTATATTCCACGGGCCTCACTACGTTTAACCCCGACTTCGCTGGGGGACTGCGCAACCTCCTGCTCCAGCTCGGAATCGTTGCATCCATTAGGCAGAGAGAGTACGATGAACAGCAATTCTTTAGGGGCAGGGAGTTAAGGAAAACCGGGACATCCTACACCATCGCAACCCTTGGGGGAGAGTACCTTAGAAAATTCAGAGATATGATTAAACCCTGGCGTTCTGGGCTTGAGAGAATCCAAGAACTCGCCGATGGCGGGTACTCCAATTCTGATGTGATTCCGGGAATTGGCCGTCGTCTGAGAAGAATAAGGAAAGCACTCGGCATCAGCTCTTACATGCTTCAAAAAATGGGAATGTACAACCCTATGAAAGTCGAACTGGGAACGCGGGAAATCAGCAGGCGGAACCTGGGAAGGCTGCTCGATTTCTATGAGGAGAGAGCAAAAGAAAGGAATATGCCGAAGGTACTTGCGGAGATCCAAGAGCTTAGGAAACTCGCAGAGGGGGACGTTTTCTTTGACAGAATAAAATCAATCGAACCCGTGTTCATAGATGAAGCCTACGGGATTTTGAACTCAGAGACGGGCAATTATGTGGTAAACGGTTTCGTCTCAAAAAACAGCTCAACAAGCCTGGAGCTCGGGATTGACATTGGAACGATCGACCTGGTGGTTCTGATAGGCTCGCCGAAGAGCGTGAATCGTGCCCTGCAGAGAATCGGAAGGGCGGGCCACAGGCTGCATGAGGTCAGCAAGGGCATCATACTGGCTCTCGATAGGGACGACCTCGTTGAGGTCACGGTTTTGGCGCACAACGCGAGAAAGAGGCGCTTGGATCGTGTTAAAATCCCCAAGAACCCCCTCGATGTTCTCGTTCAGCACCTCCTTGGAATGGCCCTCAACAGGGTGTGGGAGGTTGAGGAGGCCTACCGTGTGGTGAGGCGTGCTTACCCTTACAGGGACCTGCCCTTTGAGGACTTTATGAGCGTTCTCAAGTATCTCGCTGGGGAGTATGTGGGGCTGGAGGAGAGGAAGGTCTACGCCAAGATATGGCTTGAGGACGGTCGCTTTGGGCGCCGCGGGAAGATGACGCGGGCCATCTACTACATGAACACGGGGACGATACCGGATGAGGCAAAAATACGCGTTTATACGATGGATAAACAGATGATCGGGACGGTCGAAGAGGAGTTCGCAGAAAGGCTCATGCCCGGCGACATATTCGTACTGGCGGGTAGGACCTATGAGTTCGTCAAGAGCAGGGGGAACAAGATATACGTGATTCCGCGAGAGGGTGCTAAGCCGACTATTCCGGCGTGGTTCTCTGAGATGCTGCCTTTGAGCTTCGACCTTGCCCTGGATATCCAGCGCTTCAGGCGTGAGGTTAAAGGCTTACTTGGGAAGAAGGACGCGGTTGAGAAACTCATTCGGAAGTACGGGATAGACGAGAGGGCCGCAAGGGCCATAATAGCGTACTTGCAGGAGCAGGCGAAGTACTCAATAATTCCCGATGATGAGAGAGTGCTCGTTGAAGTTGTCAGGGGAGAGAAGCGGAACGAGTACTTCTTCCACACCCTGATCGGCAGGCGTGCGAACGATGCCCTGAGCAGGGCTTTTGCCTATCTCGTGAGCAAGAAAAAGAGAACTAACGTCGGGATAGCGGTAAACGACAACGGGTTTGTCCTCCTGCTGCCGAAAGAGGTTGAGCTGAGCGAGGAGGATATAAGGGAGCTCTTTGCCGTTGAGGATTTAAGGGAGATGTTGAAAAGAGCCCTGGACAACACGGAACTGCTGA
Source organism: Thermococcus sp. (assembly GCA_021160985.1). Taxonomy (GTDB): domain Archaea; phylum Methanobacteriota_B; class Thermococci; order Thermococcales; family Thermococcaceae; genus Thermococcus. Next base: position 2,253 of record JAGHBN010000128.1, on the reverse strand, counting down.
AAAGGCGGTTCAGGCACGTTGCAAATCGTGGACTTCTAATTTTGAGGCGCTATGTCGGGCGGAGCAAGCGGCTCGGGAGGCAGCAGGTCATGGCGGTTTCGCTGCTGAGGATCCTCAAGGAGAACTATCCCGACTTCCCTCTCCTCAAAGAGGTCTACCGCGAGATAATGGAGGACAAGATGGACGTTGAAAATGCCGAGCTCTTCCTTAGCTGGATAAAGGAGGGTAAAATCGAGGTGGTCGTGAGAGAACACGTCCTTCCGAGCCCCTTTGCCTTCAACCTCGAAGCAATAGGTTCAAGCGACGTTGTCCTGATGGAGGACAGAAGGGAGCTTATAAAGAGCCTGCACAGGAAAATAATGGCGATGATAGAGGCTAAAAACCCCTGAGAACCTCTTCGGTGTTGACAACGAGCCCAGTGGATGTTATTGTGTAGGGCCGGAGGGTGTCGTCGAAGCTGCTTCCCCTGAATTTGGTGATCCTTATTCCCCTCACTATCCTTCCTTCCCTCTCAAACCTTTTGAGTTCGATGATGCCGTGGACGAGGTATTCTTCAACGTCGCATTTTTCCAGCTCCGATGTGACCAGAGTAGTGACCCTGAGCCGGTTCATGGTCTTGATGAACTCGAGGAAGAGGCGTCTGTATTCTATCTCGTCTCCTGTACTCAGCTTCACCATCGTCAGGGGGTCTATGACGAGTCTCTGGAAGTGGAGGCTCAGAAACTGTGTTTTTATTGTTTCTATCATCTTATTGAACCCCTTTGCAAATGAGTCGAACATGGAGTCCATGAGAACGTAGGTGTCTGTCATGGGAGTTGCATCGACCAGTATGAAGTTGGGGTCGCTGAGATTGAATCCGAGCTTACTCATGTCCTGTTTCAGGTTTTCCACCGGCTCCTCGAGGCTAACGTACATCACCTTTTCGCCCCTTGCAACCCCTGCCATGGCAAAGTGCATGGCCAGGGTTGTCTTCCCTGTCCCGGGCGCTCCCTTGACCAGATAGACTCTCCCTGGAATCAGCCCGCCTTGCAGCATCATGTCTAGACCCTGAACTCCAGTGGAAATCCTCACTTCGCTCATCTCTCCTCCCGTACTATTACACTCTTTATCCGTATAATAATCTTTCGAAAGTGGAAATCTTAATAAGCCTGTGGTGGTTCTTTCAACGATGAGGGGGTGTATAAGGAAATTATTGGCAGGTCTGGCGGTTGTGACTGTGTTTTTTGTTACGTTCGTCCTCGCTCTTTACGATAGTGGTTATACTCTAACCGGCTATTTCCCCTCAAAGAGTTTGGATGCCAGGCGCTATGCACCTCTCCTGTATACTCTGCCCGGGGATGAGCCCGAACTCGTTCTCTACATGTACAACAAGAGCACACACGCAATAACCTACTACGTCATCTGGAGCGGTGAGTACACGGGTGAAGGCATCGTAGACCGCCTCTATGAGTACCTGCGCTCCCTGTTTTACGGCTCATCCACGGACGTTGAGTCCATCGACGTCTATCCCCTCAACAGGACGGTTTCCTTTGAAACATCCGGCCACAAGAGGGTGTGGGCGACTTTCTCCGGAACCGTGTGCAAATACGATGATGTTTACGTTCCGCAGTGCACCGTCAATGGAACCCACGTTAAGGTGTACGTCCTCACGTGGAACCACCTCTTCACTCTCGAGCCCCAGGCTGGAACCCAACCAACATCCGTCGAAGTGAAACCCATGAGCCCCAATGACTACATAAGATACCGAGTTGGCAGGAGGGGGAAGAGCATAAGGAAAGGTGTGATGATGGCCTTTCTAACTGCTATCATCACGACGGTTCTGATGGTGCTCGGCTCGTGGTACCTTCTGGAAAAGAGAAAGGGCTGGGAAAAGCTTAAGGAAAGGCTCAGGAGAGGGTCTTGACCACGAATGCGAGCAACTCTGTAAGTTCCCTCGCCCTCGTCTCCGGTGAAGCGCCCATGTGCCCGCTCTTGGTCTCAACGCGGAGGTAGACGGGCGCGCCTATCTCCTTCAGCTTCATGAAGAACTTGAGGGCGTGAGCCGGGTGAACGCGGTCGTCGTGGAGGCCGGTGTAGATGAGTGTTGGAGGATACTTCTTATTTGGGTCAACGTTGTGATAGGGGCTGTACTTCAAAAGGAACTCCCTGTCCTCCGGGTCGTCGGGGTTTCCGTACTCTGGAATCCAGACGCTGCCGATGTAGAGCTTGTGGAAGCGGAGCATGTCGATGACGGGGTAGCCTATCAGCGCGGCG
>JAGHBN010000182.1 GCA_021160985.1 Thermococcus sp. | reverse complement strand
GCTCTGAAGCGCTTCGACTTCATTGACCCGGAGAGGCTCGGCGTCACCGGAGGTTCCTACGGAGGATTCATGACCAACTGGATAGTGGGCCACACGAACAGGTTCAAGGCGGCCGTTACCCAGCGCTCAATCTCCAACTGGGTGAGCTTCTTTGGCACGACGGACATAGGCTACTACTTCGCCCCCGACCAGATAGGCGGCGACCCGTGGAACAACACCGAGGGCTACTGGGAGAAGAGCCCGCTTAAGTACGCCCCCAACGTTGAAACGCCGCTCCTCATAATCCACTCGATGGAGGACTACCGCTGCTGGCTTCCTGAGGCGCTCCAGTTCTACACAGCGCTGAAGTACCTCGGCAAGACCGTTGAGCTCGCCCTATTCCCTGGTGAGAACCACGATCTCAGCAGGGGCGGAAAGCCGAAGCACCGCGTTAGGAGGCTTGAGCTCATCGTTGGCTGGATGGAGAGGTGGCTGAAGGGATAAACTTTTTAGGTTCCTTCTTTTACTTTGTCAGGGAGAAACATGGACGTCATTGAAGTCGAGAACCTCTCCAAGAGCTACGGTAGCGTTAAGGCTCTTGATTCCGTCTCCTTTTCCGTCCCGGAGGGTATTATACTGGGAGTTATTGGACCAAATGGGGCAGGGAAAACGACCCTCATAAGGATTCTAAGCTGCCTGCTGGGTTATGATGGCGGGAAGGTTAAGCTCTTCGGGAAGGATGCAAAAAAGTGTGGAAGTGAAATAAAAGGGCAGATGGCCCTTCTTCCCCAGGAGGCGAGGGCCCACTTCTACACGCTCACGCCCTTCGAATACGTGTACCACTACCTGAGGATGCGCGGTCTGCCAAGGGACGAAGCCAAAAGGCGCGCGGACCGTGCGATGGAAGAGTTCGGGATTGATTACCCCGACAGAATAGCCTCAATGCTCTCCGGGGGAATGATGAGGAAAACCCTGCTCGCGATGGTTCTGTCAGCGGATGCGAAGCTCTACTTCCTCGATGAGCCCACGGTTGGGCTTGACGTCGAGAGCAGGCTCAGGCTGTGGGAGATACTCAGGGAGCGGGCAAAGAGCTCGACGATAGTCCTCACGAGCCACTACCTCAACGAGATATCGAGCGTCTCAGACCTGGTGCTCCTCCTGAAGAACAGGGTTCTTGCCTTCGGGCCGCCCGAGGAGATAGCAAAACGCTACCTTTCGGGATTCAAATCAAAGCTCGTGGTCTTCGGCGATTTCGAGGGAGATTTCATTACCAAAAAGGCAGGAAGGAACACGCTCCTCTACCTCCGCTCAAAGGCTGAGGAGAGGGAGGCAATGACGCTCCTTGAGGAGCTCGGGCTTCCCTTCCGGAGGGAGGAACTCACCATCGAAGACGTGTTCATCGTGGGGGAGCTGGAATGATTTGGGCGATAGTTGAGTACTACGGCAGGGCTCTGATGAAGAGCAAGGCCTCAATGCTCAGCTTCGCAATACAGCCAATATCATTTATTTTTATAGTCTATGTAATCAGCGGTGGGAAGTTCCTTGATTCTGCTTTATCCGGTGCGATAGTTAGTTTTGTCGTTGGGGTAGGTATAGCTGACCTCTCGATAGAGCTTGTGGGCATGAAAGTCCGCTCAAAGTTCTATGACATTTTTATGTCCCTCCCCGGAAGAGGAATCGAAAAAACTCTAGGTATCTCAATCGGCATAAGTCTTCCTGCGTTCCCTTATATCGCAGTTTTAACTGCCCTCCTTATCATTAACGGCGGTTTTCAGCGTTTAGTTGGTATAGTCCTTGCTCTGAGTGCCCTCTGGCTCTGGAGTATTTCACTTGGGACATACCTTGGAACCAAGATAAAGGAACCCCTCACTGTCATGAGAATATCCACCATCCTGACAACTCTCTTAACGGTTTTTCCACCCGTTTACTACCCCCTAGACATTGTCCCATATCAGCTAAGAAAACTCCTGCTCCTGATTCCAACTGTTAGTGCTTCAAGCGTCATGAGCGGTAATGTAACTGAAATTGCAATCATCTCCCTGGCGTCTTGGCTGGCAGTGGGCTTTTTGGTTCTCTTAATCGCTGAGTGGAAGGAGTAATGAAAGCCATTGGAATCCTGTGCGGTGATGGCATGCCGAACATAACCCTCTCAGTCCCGCCTGACCTCTACAGGCGTATGAAGAAGCATCCCGAAATAAAGTGGAGTGAAGTGGCGAGGAAGGCCATAGCGGAGTACCTGGCCAAAATAGAGGCTGAGGAGCTCAGCTCGGACGAACTGCTCTCGCTCCTCGGTGAGGACTTCAGGAAAGAGCTTGAGAGCACGCCAGTTGATGAGTATGAAAAGGCGCTCAAGAAAACGAGGGATGCCGAATGGAAAAGGCTCTCTACGACACCAACGTCCTGATTGATGCCCTAAAATCCGCAAGAGGCTCAAAGGATACACAACAATTCTCAACGTCGTAGAGTTTCCGAGGGCGTTTGAGCTAAACCTGACAGTAATAACGCCGGGCCTTGAGGACTACCTGCTGGCAATCAAGATATCCCAGGGGATGGTCAGGAAGGGAACGCCCGTTCCTGGGGTTGATGCGGTAGTTGCCGCGGTCGCGATGAACCGAGAGCTGACGCTCGTTACGAGGGAGGAACACTTTGAATGGATAAAAGAAGGGTTTAAGGAACTGAACCTTCAGAGCGTGTAGTCCAGAACCCTCTTGGCCTCTTCGATGTGCTCCGGGTAGACGTTCTTAATCTCCGGGTGGAGGGCCTTGATGACCCTTCCGATGAGCACGAAGAGGGTTCCCGCGATAATCGGGAGCTCGTTCACAACGTCCTCCTCGAGCGGAATGTCGCCGGGTATCTTCTTGAGGACGTACTTCCTGATGGGCTCAATCTGAACCTTCTCGTCCTCGATGACGGCCCTGAAGAGGTTCAGGCTGTTCTTGAAGCCCTTGGTGATCGGGATGTGGCGCATCTTTATGGTGCTTGAGTTCTCGGCCATGGCGTTCTCGTAGGCGACCTCAAAGAGGTCAGCGAGCTTCTTCTCCACGATCTCCATCATCTCCTCAGCCCTCGGCTTGATGACGGCAAGCTCGCACGTCCTCTCCAGAATCTTCCGGAGCTGCGGGTAGGGTATTATCATCTCGGCCATCTCCCATCACCTCCCACTCCATTCGTTCTCGCCGATAGATTTTAGTAACCAAGAGTATATAAAACTTTCGGGGGTGGAGCTCAGGGAACCTGCGGATTGGCTGAACATGGTACGCATTTTGCAAAAATCGGGCGAAAATAGGCCTGTTGAGGAACTGACCCTCCATAAAAAGGCAAAGTACCTCAGAGCATCAGGAAGAGAACGAGAAGGGCTGCCATGATCAGCGGGCCGAGCAGGAACACGGCCGCGGCCGATTCTTCCGTTAGTTTGTCCGGGCCCTTTCTCTGAACCATCCACAGGCCAAGGAAGAATCCCGCGGACATACCCAAAAACCAGCCGAGGGAATCACCAACCTGCCATTTGAGGTAGTTAATTGCCACGATTGCCGCGAACAGGGGGAGTACGCCCAGCGAGGCCCTGACAATGCCCCTCTGCCTTCCGACCAGGACGAAAAAGCCCGCCCACGTCAGCGTGAAAAGGAGCCCTGCTGCAAACCCGGCCAGCATAGCGCCACCCTCTCCAGCTTACGACGGCGGATATAAAAGCTTGGCGGTCATCCCAGGAAGCCTCTGATGCTTGCTGCTTTGATTATTAGCTCCTCGCTGATCTCACCACCCAGGATTTTGCTTGTAATTTCACAGTGCTCCTCGTTTCTCTCGAATTCAAAAAGGGTGCTAATTTCCAGGACGTCTTTTAGGAATTTAAACTTCTCAGCCGCTTTTGGATTGAAGCAGCTGAATGCAAAGCTTAAATCTTCGTAGATGCTCCTGTAAACGTCGCTTATGGCATCAATGTCCTTTTCGCCGAGCGCACTCAATCCAAGAATCTCCGGAGGTATCCCGAGGGAATACAGGGAGGCCGTGAATTTTATCGCCCTCGGAAGTGCGGAGCCGTTAACCTCCCTCGAGTATCCAAAGAGGCCTACGTGGAGCTTCCTCCGCCTCCTGGAAGGAACGTACTTGGCTACCTCCCGGATAATCGGGGCAAGGACCTTGATTTCTGCAGAGTAGCGCTCAGTATACTGCTCCAGGAGCCCAAAGATTTCCTCCGGAACCTTCTCCGCAGTGCCCCGTTTTGAGCCCTTAACGCGTTCTATTGCGTGGATTACCTCCTTGGCGGGCCTGTCATACTTGAAGGAGCTTTGGACGGTGTATGTCTGAGCGCTGGGGTACTCTCTGAGAACCACATCGACATTCTCGGGAGTAAAGTGGCCCCTGAAGGGCGCCCCTCCAACTCCAATTATTGGGTATATTTCAATGCTCTCCTCCTCTGAGAGTTTCTGAAGCTCATAGAGCGCAAATTTATCGTAGATCACCGCGCTTATGAGCCCGTAGTTCATCGCGGGGTCGCTCCTCGCAAGGAAGACGCGCTGGTATTCCAGCTCCTTATCGGATATATACTCCCTCACCATATCTGCCGCGACGAGTATGGCCTCCCTCGTCTCGAATAGGGGAATAACGCTTATCTCTTCCGGGTAAAAACGGCCTATCCATTCGTAGAGCTTGATGTCGTAAACGCGTTTGTACTGCTTCCAGACGATGTAGCGCTTGTACAAATGGTAGACCCTGTTGAGCTCGGCCGAGGAGGTGGTCATGGGTAGTATTACCTCAAATATGGGTGCAACCTCCTCTCCATAGAACAGCCTGGCATAATCGGCGGAGCGAGGAATGGCCTCCAGCGTCTCAAGGAGCAGTTTTGCCTCGGCCTTTTCGATGCTTGGGTTCGGGACGCGGGGGGTGAGCCTGAGCTCCTTTCCGAGCATCTTCTTCCTGAAGAAGTAGGGATAGCGCTCAAAGAGCTTCTTAACGACGAACTCATCCACCTCCTTGCCCTCAAAGTCCCACATCTGTTCATCTGCCCCCAAAACGCTGAAGGCATAGAAAGCCTCGGTAATCTCATCCTCGCCGCCCATGGCAGGGTCGTGAGCGAAAAACGGTATGAAGACGTTGTCAGGATGCTGAGTGCTCATAACCCTCGGTATCATCTGACCCACCCGGCTAGTCTAGACCCGGAAAATTTAAGCATTTCGATAAATAATCGGTAAAAACGTCGAAAATCAGCCAAAAAGTTTTTAATTCAACTGTCGTTCTGAAATCATGCTCGGCGTAATCCTCACCTTTCCAGAGAAGCGCTCAGACAACTACACGATACCGGTGAACGAGGAACCGGTGGTAAAGCTCACGGAGAGGCGCCTCCTTATGAGCAAGAGGATAGACAAGGCTATCACGGTCGTCAGAAAGGACAGGCTGAAAACCTATTCCCTCCACGTCTCGAACCCCCTGCCCGTAACGGCGAGGAGCAAGATGGAGGTCCTCTTGAAGGCCCTTCCGGACGAACCGTTCTTCCTTGTTGAAGGCAACATGCCCCTGGTGATGCCGTTCCTCGTGAACTACATGGCCGGACTCTTCTACGAGAGCGAGCCCGAGGCGCTGATACCGGTCTGGAAAGACAGGACGGCAGAGATTATGCACGCCGTATATGAGCCGGACGCGCTGGAGGACGCGATAAACGCGGCCATGGCGGAGGGCTACAGAAGCCTGAGCAGGATAACGGAGTTCCTCGAATACGAACCTCTGTCCATTGAGGAGCTCTCCAAAAGAAACCCCAAAGTGACGCTGAGCTTCTTCAGGGTGAGGAACCAGTTCGACGTCCGCTTTGCGGAGGAAACACTGAGAAAGCCCTGAAAAATTGAAACATTGAGAGAAGGGGCCTCCCTCACCTGATTTCCACAACTTTTCTGACCCTCTCCGTGACAACGACGGCAACGGCTGCTTTAACCGCATCCACCGGCAGGAAGGGAGTGACACCCAGGAAAAAGGCCTTTTTAAAGTCCCCGCCCAGAAAAAGGCCCAGCCTCAGCCAGCCGAGGAAGTATATTACTCCGACACCCAGGGCAGAGCCGATAAGCATCCCCTTCCTCCCGAGCCTTTCAGCAAACAGCCCAGCTAGATAGGCCGCTATCGGAAAGGCTATGATGTAGCCTCCCGTCGGCCCGTAGATGACCGCAATGCCGCCCTGAAGGCCCGCAAACACGGGAATTCCCAGAGCACCCATGACCACGTAAACGAGCTGGCTCAGAAAGCCGAGCCTGGCGCCGAGGATCAGCCCGCTGAGAAGAACGAAGAGCACCTGAAGCGTTATCGGAACAGGACCTATCGGAATGCTTATTTGAGCACCCACTGCCGTTAGAGCTGCGAAGAGCCCAGCAAAAGCCACATCTTTGCCGTTCATAATACCACCCCTTTCAGACACCCTGGGCAACCCGTTAATCTTTAAAATAATTTAGTTAACGAAACTCGGTGGCCATGAAGGGACTCATCCGGGACAGCAGGGTTAAGAGGGGCATCCTAGGCATGCTCCGTAGTGGGGAAAGGGTATCCGGCGATGCTATGGC
>JAGHBN010000063.1 GCA_021160985.1 Thermococcus sp. | reverse complement strand
TTATAAACCCCTCAACGAAGCACCGCACATGAGCCACTACTACTCCGAGGAGCCGGGCGTCCCGTTAAAGACAAAGACCATCGAAGTCTGCCTTAGCGGGCACTGTTTCAAGTTCATAACGGTCAGCGGAGTCTTCTCCTTCGGGAAGCTTGATAAGGGAACCGAACTGCTCATAGAGAGCATGATACTTGACAAGGGCTGGCGCGTCCTCGACCTGGGCTGCGGCTACGGGGCAATCGGAATAGTTGCGTCCCGTTTCGTGGACTACGTTGTGATGACCGACGTGAACAGAAGAGCGGTCAATATAGCAAGGAAAAACTTAAAAATCAACGGCGTTAGAAACGCCGAGGTTAGATGGGGAAGTCTCTATGAGCCCGTTAAAGGTGAAAAATTCGAGGCAATAATTACCAACCCCCCGGTGCACGCGGGAAAGGATGTGCTGAGGGAAATAGTTATAAACGCTCCCCTGCATCTCAACGATGGTGGCCTCCTGCAGCTGGTGATCAAGACCAAGCAGGGGGCAAAGTATATTAAGGCTCTGATGGAGGAGCACTTCACCGAAGTGAGAGAGCTGGCGAAGGGGAGCGGCTACCGCGTGTATGCCGGGATCGCCTAGCCTGGGATGGCGCGGGCCTTGAGAGCCCGTGTCCGCTTGGACACCGGGGTTCAAATCCCCGTCCCGGCGCCAAAATCCCTTTAATCTCGTACCCAAAGGGATGTGGAGGTGTGTTGATAATGAGTGACAATTTCAGGCACATCGTCCGTGTAGCGGGCGTTGATTTGAATGGAAACAAGCAGCTCAGATGGGCTCTCACGGGAATAAAAGGAATAAGCATAAACTTCGCCACCATGGTGCTCAGGGTGGCAGGCATAGACCCGTACATGAAGACCGGATACCTGACCGACGAGCAGGTCAAGAAGATCGAGGAGATACTGGCCGACCCGGTTTCCCACGGAATTCCGGCATGGGCGGTCAACAGGCCGAAGGACTACGAGACCGGCAAGGACAAGCACCTCATCACGGCCAAGCTCGTCATGGCCTGGCGTGAGGACGTCAACAGGCTTCGCAGAATCAGGGCTTACCGCGGCATAAGGCACGAGCTCGGTCTGCCGCTCCGCGGACAGAGGACGAGGTCGAACTTCAGGCACGGAACGACCCTCGGAGTTAGCAGGAGGAAGAAGTGAGGTGGTGGAGGATGGGAGACCCCAAGAGGCAGAGAAAGAGGTATGAGACTCCCTCTCACCCGTGGATTAAGGAGAGGCTCGACCGCGAGAGAGTCCTCATGAGGAAGTACGCCCTCAAGAACAAGAAGGAGCTCTGGCGCCACGAGACCCAGCTCAAGAACTTCAGGCGTAGGGCCAGGCGCCTTCTCGCTGCCCGCGGCAAGCAGGCCGAGATCGAGAGGACTCAGCTCCTCCAGAGGCTCAACAGGCTTGGCCTCCTCCCGGCCGATGCCGTGCTCGATGACGTTCTCTCCCTGACGGTTGAGGACGTCCTCGACAGGCGCCTTCAGACGATAGTCTTCAAGAAGGGCCTTGCCAGAACCATCAGACAGGCCAGGCAGCTCATAGTCCACGGCCACATAGAGGTCAACGGCCAGATAATCCGCTCTCCGGGGTACCTGGTTCTCAGAGAGGAGGAGGACACGATCACCTACTCCAAGACGTCCCCCTTCGCCAAGGAGAGCCACCCCGAGAGGATGGTTATTGAACAGGCCAAGCAGGGTGGTGAGGCATGAGCGAGGAGCAGACCCAGCAGGTTAACCTTAAGAAGAAGGAGAAGTGGGGCGTTGCGCACATCTACTCAAGCTACAACAACACGATAATCCACATAACCGACCTCACCGGGGCCGAGACGGTCTCAAGGTGGAGCGGTGGTATGGTCGTCAAGGCCGACAGGGACGAGCCCTCACCGTACGCGGCAATGATAGCCGCGAGGAGGGCCGCTGAGGAGGCCATGGAGAAGGGCTTCGTCGGCGTCCACATAAAGGTCCGCGCCCCGGGAGGAAGCAAGAGCAAGAGTCCGGGACCTGGTGCCCAGGCAGCAATTAGGGCTCTCGCAAGGGCCGGTCTGAGGATTGGAAGGGTTGAGGACGTCACCCCGATTCCGCACGACGGAACGAGGCCGAAGGGCGGAAGAAGGGGCAGGCGTGTCTGACCTCTACAACCTCTTTTTTGGTGGTGCAAATGGAGCCAAAATTTCAGATTCTTGAAAAAAGGTCCGATTCGATTAAGTTCATAGTTGAGGGAATCGATGTTCCCTTTGCCAACGCGATTAGAAGGACGATTCTCGCAGAGGTTCCCACCTTCGCCGTTGACGAGGTCGAGTTCTTCGAGAACGACTCGGCGCTTTTTGATGAGATAATTGCCCACAGGCTTGCAATGATTCCCCTCACGACTCCCCCGGAGAGGTTCTCACTCGATTCACTTGAGCTCGACGACTACACTGTCACACTCTCCCTAGAGGCAGAGGGGCCGGGTATGGTGTACTCCGGCGACCTGAAGAGCAGTGACGAGGGCGTGAAGCCGGCCAGCCCGGACATCCCGATAGTCAAGCTCGCCGAGGGGCAGAAGCTTACCCTCAACGCCTTCGCCAGACTCGGCCGCGGTAAGGACCATGCCAAGTGGCAGCCGGGCTTTGTCTACTACAAGTACCTCACGAAAATCCACGTCAGCAAGGAGATCCCCGACTGGAAGGAGCTTAAAAAGCTCGCCGAGAAGCGTGGCCTGCCCGTTGAAGAGGGTAAAGACGAGATTGTCATCACGACCATCAAGGCGTTCTACCTGCCGAGGAAGTTTGAGGAGTACCTGGGTGATAAGATACGCGAGGAAGTTGTGCCCAACAGCTTCGTCTTTACCGTTGAAAGCAACGGAGAGCTCCCCGTTGAGGAAATGGTGGCCATAGCGCTGAAGATACTCATGAGAAAGAGCGATAGATTTATAAACGAACTCCATAAATTAGCGTCCGACTGACGCGGGGGTTGCCGAGCCTGGCCAAAGGCGCGGGATTCAGGGTCCCGTCCCGTAGGGGTTCCGGGGTTCAAATCCCCGCCCCCGCACCATAATGATCACCCCGTCCACTGTCGGTTTCCCTGCGAGAGCGAGAAGGAGGTATGTTCATGGTTAAGAGAACAGGTCCAACGGACATAAACCTGAGGAGGCTCATCCGCTACCTCAGAAAGAAGTCCAACGAGGAAGGAGTTAAGATATGGAAGGACGTTGCCTGGCGCCTTGAGAGGCCCAGAAGGCAGAGGGCTGAAGTGAACGTCAGCAAGATAAACCGCTACACCAAGGAAGGGGACACGGTTCTGGTTCCCGGAAGCGTACTCGGTGCCGGAAAGCTCGAGCACAAGGTCACAGTTGCGGCATGGAAGTTCAGCGAAGTCGCAAAGAAGAAGATAGTCGAGGCAGGTGGAGAGGTCCTCACGATTGAGGAGCTCCTTGAGAGAAACCCGAAGGGTAGTGGAGTAATCATAATGGAGTGATGGGCCATGAGGATAATTAACGCTGAGGGACTCATACTCGGAAGGCTCGCCTCGAAGGTCGCCAAGATGCTCCTCGAGGGCGTGGAAGTCGATATAGTCAATGCCGAGAAGGCCATCATCACCGGTAACAGGGAGGACATCTTCGCCAAGTACAAGCAGAGAACCGAGCTGAGAACCAGAACAAACCCGAGAAAGGGTCCGTTCTACCCGAAGAGGAGCGACGAGATCGTCAGGAGGACCGTCAGGGGAATGCTCCCCTGGAAGACCGACCGCGGAAGGAAGGCCTTCAAGAGGCTCAAGGTCTACGTTGGTATCCCCAAGGAGTTCGAGGGCAAAGAACTTGAGACTATAAGCGAGGCGCACATGTCGAGGCTTGCAACCCCGAAGTACGTCAGCGTTGGTGAGGTTGCCAAGTTCCTTGGAGGAAAGTTCTGAGGTGAGAGAAAATGAAGGTCATCCAGACTGCTGGTAAGAGAAAGACGGCCATCGCGAGGGCCACTATCAGGGAAGGAAAGGGCCGCGTCAGGATCAACCACAAGCCCGTCGAGATAATTGAGCCCGAGATAGCGCGCTTCACAATAATGGAGCCGCTCGTCCTCGCCGGCGAGGAGATAGTGAGCAAGGTTGACATCGACGTCAAGGTCGAGGGCGGAGGCTTCATGGGACAGGCCGAAGCGGCCCGCGTCGCCATAGCCCGCGCTCTGGTCGAGTGGACCAACGACATGAACCTCAAGGAAAAGTTTATGAAGTACGACAGAACCATGCTCGTTGGCGACAGCAGGAGGACCGAGCCCCACAAGCCCAACCGCTCGACCAAGGGTCCGAGGGCCAAGAGGCAGAAGTCTTACCGCTGATGGCTTCCCCTTTAATATTCCGGAAGGTGATAGGGGTGATAGTCCCCGTAAGGTGTTTCACGTGTGGAAAGGTCATAGGAGACAAATACTATGAGTTTAAGGCCCGGGTCGAGAAGGGTGAAGACCCGGAGAAGGTCCTCGACGACCTCGGCGTCGAGAGGTACTGCTGCAGGAGAACACTCCTGAGCCACGTTGAGCTGATAGGCCAGGTCATGGTTTACAAAGTCTACTGAAAAACCACATTTCTGGGGGGGCCGTGGGGTAGCTTGGTCTATCCTCCCGGGTGGGGGTGCCGGAGACCCGGGTTCAAATCCCGGCGGCCCCACCAAAATTTGAACGGAATGGATGGTTGGACCGGCAGGGGTGAGAGAAGATGTTTACGTACACCCGCTTTGAGAAGGCCCGCATAATAGGTGCGAGGGCCCTTCAGATAGCGATGGGCGCACCCATCCTCATAGACGTTCCGGAAGGCGTCACACCGCTCGAGGCCGCACTCCTCGAGTTCGAGAAGGGAATAATCCCGCTCACAGTAATAAGGCCGAGCTGATGGGAGATGACGGTAATAGAGAACGTGATCGGCAGGGTTGCAGTGCTCAAGGGCGGCAGATACTCCGTCGAGGTAGACGTCATCACGAGCTCTGGCTTTGGTCGCTTCGCCGCCCCGATAGACGAAAACCCGGCCCTTTACATAGCGGAGGCCCACAGGGCGGTGAGCGAGGTAGACGAGATCATCGGGCCGGAGCTGATAGGCTTTGATGCCAGCGAGCAGGAGCTCATAGACAGCTACCTCTGGGAGATAGACGGGACGGAGGATCTGAGCCACATCGGGGCTAACACCGCTCTTGCAGTGTCTGTGGCTGCCGCAAAAGCTGCTGCTAGCGTCAAGAGAATGCCCCTATACAGTTACATCGGCGGAACCTTTACCACTGAGCTGCCGGTGCCCATACTCGAGATTGCCTCGGGAGAGGAATTTGACTACTATGTCATCGTCCGAGACATCATGGAGATAACTGACGTCGTGGATGCCGCCAACAGCGTCCTGAACCACGTGGAGGAAATGGACGTTGGTTCGCTTTCGGAGGCAACGGAAAAGGCCGCCGACGAACTCGGTCTTGAGGTGGCCCTCGGCCTTGTCCAGAAGGTCCCGATGGAAACCGAGGAGGTGCTCTCGAGGGTTGAGGACAACAACGTGGCGTACATCAAGCCGATTGGCGACGAGGAGCTCTTCCTCGAGCTCATAGCGGGAACCCACGAGGTGTTCATTGACGGCGAGCACCTGTTCCGTGAGAAGAACATACTGGACAGGCGCTACTACAATGCGCTTTCGATAAAGCCGATAAACCTCGGCACGCTCACCGACTTATACAACCTCGTGAACGACGCGAAGTCGGAGAGGATAGTTCCGATCCTCTCGGAGGCTCGCTACGAGTCCTCCGATGAGGCCCTTGCCCACCTTGCAGTGGGCCTCAGATGCCCCGCGGTGGTGCTCCGTAAGGACTCCATCGCTAAACTCAACGAGCTGATAAGAATTGCCGAAGATTTGGGTGAAAGGGGTAGGATAATAACCTTTGAAGGATGAGGAGGTGTGAAAGAATGGAGGAGTATCTCGTTCCACTCGACCAGTACCTGGCCGCGGGTGTCCACATCGGCACCCAGCAGAAGACCCAGGACATGAAGAAGTTTATTTACCGTGTCAGGCAGGACGGCCTTTACGTCCTTGACGTCAGGAAGACAGACGAACGCCTCA
>JAGHBN010000131.1 GCA_021160985.1 Thermococcus sp. | reverse complement strand
TCGACAAATTTATTAACCCTCTAAGGGAGGTCTTCGCATGAAGATCTTCATCCCACTGATTGCAGGTCTTCTCATAGGCTACCTTCTCCGCCAGAAAGGACGCAAGGTGAACGCTGACCTCCCGATGAGCGTCGCGCTTCTGCTCCTGATATTCTTTATGGGAGTTGAAGCAGGGAAGGTCAAAATAGATGCCCTCTGGCTCCTAGGGTCGTCCATAGTTTTTGCAGCCTTCACGATATTGGGGAGCGTGGGAGCCGCAATTCTTCTGGGAGGGAAGGAAAAATGAGGTTCCTCGCCTACGTTCTGGCGTCGCTGGTCCTTGGAATAATCGTCGGGCACTTCTACTCCCCGGAGTTTGGCAACCTCTATGAAATAATGCTCTACCTGCTGATACTGATAATTGGAATCGATATCGGTCAGAACTTTCGATTAGGGGAAATTAAAAAGATTGGAAAACTGGCCATAAAACTGCCCTTCAGCACCCTTATAGGTTCGCTCGTTGGAGGTTTGCTCGCTTCCCTCCTCCTTAGGATGGAGCCAAGGTGGGGGCTTGCGGTAGCGGCCGGCTGCGGATGGTACAGTATCACCGGACCAATCATAGCCCAGTATTCAGCCGTCTACGGCACCCTCGGCTTCCTGGCCAACCTGACGAGGGAAATATTCACGGTGCTTCTGTACCCCGTGGTTACCAAGCGGATTCCAAAAGATCTGGCGGTTTCCATGGGAGGCGCCACAACAATGGATACGACGTTACCAGTAATTACAAAGTTTGGGGGCAGCGAAGTCGCACTGGTGGCCTTTGTTCACGGCTTCGTGCTTACCGCAGTGGTGCCGTTCATAGTACCGTTTATACTCCAATTATGACCGATATTCTTTTAAATTCAAACGTTTTAGGTTTTGTTAACAAATCCTAAAGGTGAGGAGGATGAGCGAAGTTGAGCTCGTGTTCAAGGTTTTGAAGGAGGCTGGAAAACCCCTCAAGAGCAAAGAAATAGCCGAACTTGCCGGCCTGGACAAAAAAGAGGTCGACAAGGCCATCAAAATTCTGAAAAAAGAAGGTAAGATCACATCACCCAAGAGGTGCTACTACGCCCCTGCCGAGTGATTACTCCTCATATTTTTCGATGAGTCTCTGGAGCAGTACCTCATGCTGCTCCTCGTTCCTCGCAGCCTCTCTTGCAAATGCCCTGAGGATCGGATGGATGGCTTTCCGCTCCAGTTTTTCATAGTTTTCCTTCATGCTCTTAGAAAGCTCCATAAACTCACGCAGGAACTTCTCAAGCTCTTCGAGCGTCTCCTTCGGTATCACAACGTCTTCCGAGATGCTCTTCAGGAGTTCCCTCAGGGCATCTTCTGGAGGTATCCTCGAACCAAGCAGGCCGTAGGGGGCAATTACCATGGCGGGCATTCCCGGAATCAAGACAATGTCCTGGGAAACCTGTAACCTGGGCGCGTCCTCTGGAATCGGGACTTCCTCGTTGTAGCCAAACTCCTTAATGAGCTCCAGGGCATCCCTGTACGCTTTTTCTAGACCCTCCAACATCCTTCTGTGCAGTATCGTATCAACGGCCATCCTCAGGAGAAGAACCCTCAGGTCTGCGTACTCCGCATCCTTGAGCTTCTTCAGCACATCCTTGTACTCTTTCTCCGCCCTCGTCTCGATCTTTTTAAGCTCTCCCACCATTTCCGCCATCCTCATCCCCATCACCCCCCACAATTTTTAGTTACGTTTTGTATTTAAATTTTTCGACCGGGAAACTTTTTTAAAGGCTCACGATTACCGATGCCTGCAGGCGCTGTCATGCCTCACGGCTCGGGGGTGTCCGAGGCTGGGGCGAGTAGGAACCCACCGGGCCTCTGCGTGGAGGTGAGAGAATGAAGTATCCGAAGCAGATTAGGACTTACTGCCCCTACTGTAAGAAGCACACTATCCACAAGGTCGAGAAGGTCAAGAAGAGGCCAAGGAGCGAGCTGAGCCAGGGTCAGAGGCGCTTCCGCAGGATTATGAAGGGTTACCGAGGTTTCCCGAGGCCGAACCCGGCCGGAAGGGAGAAGCCGGTCAAGAAGCTCGACCTCCGCTTCCGCTGTACGGTCTGCGGCAAGGCCCACACGAGGGGACAGGGCTTCCGTGTTAAGAAGTTCGAGCTGGTGGAGGTGTGAACATGGCGCTCCCTAAGAACCTCATCCCGATGCCGAGGAGCAGATTCCTCCGCGTCAAGTGCATTGACTGCGGCAACGAGCAGATAGTCTTCAGCAACCCGGCAACCACCGTCAGGTGCCTCGTCTGCGGCGCGACCCTCGTCGAGCCGACCGGCGGAAAGGGCATCATCAAGGCGAAAATCCTCGAGGTTCTCGAGTGATTTCCTTTCCCCCTTTTCATTCCGCTAAACTTTAAATACCTCTTCTCGTAACTCATTCCGGCAGAGAAAATTAGAGGTGGTTGTAAATGCCAAGGAAAGCCAAAGAGTATCCTGAAGAGGGAGAGTTCGTGGTTGCTACCGTCAAGAGCATTCACCCTTACGGTGCCTTTCTCAAGCTCGACGAGTACCCAGGGAAGGAGGGGTTCATGCACATAAGCGAGGTCGCCTCGACGTGGGTCAAAAACGTGAGGGACTACGTCAAGGAGGGGCAGAAGGTCGTCGTTAAGGTCATCCGCGTCGACCCGAGCAAGGGGCACATAGACCTCAGCCTCAAGCGCGTCAACCAGCAGCAGAGGAAGGCCAAGCTCCAGGAGTACAAGCGCGCCCAGAAGGCCGAGAACCTTCTCAAGATGGCCGCCGAGAAGATAGGCAAGGACTTCGAGACGGCCTGGAAGGAAGTCTGGGTTCCGCTCGAGGAGGAGTACGGGGAAGTCTACGCGGCCTTCGAGGACGCCGCCCAGAACGGAATGGAGGTTCTCAAGGACCTCATAAGCGACGAATGGATAGAGGCTCTGAAGCCAATAATAGAGGCCTACGTTGAGATTCCGACGGTCACAATAGATGCGGAGTTCGAGATAACCGTTCCGAAGCCGAACGGTGTTGAGATAATCAAGGAGGCTCTGATAAGGGCGCGTGACAGGGCCAACGAGGAGAAGGAGATAGACGTCAAGTTCTCCTACCAGGGAGCGCCGAGGTACAGGATAGACATAACCGCGCCGGACTACTACAAGGCCGAGGAGGTCCTGGAGAGCATAGCCGAGGAAATCCTCAGGGTCATAAAGGAAGCTGGCGGTGAGGCGACCCTCATCAGGAAGGAGAAGCGCATAAAGAAGGTCAAGGGGAGAGGCGCCTGAAGGGGATCGGCATGAGGTTCCGCATAAAGAAGTGCCCGAAGTGCGGCAGATACACCCTAAGGGAGGTCTGTCCGGTCTGCGGGACCAAGACTAAGGTAGCCCATCCGCCGCGCTTTTCGCCCGAGGACCCCTACGGGGAGTACCGCAGGAGGCTCAAGCGCGAGCAGCTTGGGCTCGTGAGGAGGGATTGATATGAAGGAAACCACCATTTACGTCCTTGAGAGGCCCCAGCTCAGGGACCCCGTCTTCATAGAGGGACTGCCCGGCATAGGGCTCGTTGGAAAGCTCGCTGCTGACCACCTGATCCAGGAGCTCGAGGCCGTGAAATTCGCCGAGCTCTACTCACCCCACTTCATGCACCAGGTTCTCATAAAGCGGGGCTCAATAGTCGAGCTCATGAAGAACGAGTTCTATTACTGGAAGAACCCCGAGGAAAATGGCAGGGACATAATAATCATCACCGGGGATCAGCAGGTCCCGCCCACCGACAGCCCCGGACACTACGAGGTCGTCGGAAAGATGCTCGACTTCGTGGAGGAGTTCGGTGTCAGGGAGATCATCACCATGGGCGGCTACCAGGTTCCCGAGCTGCAGGGAGAACCGAGGGTTCTGGCGGCGGTAACACACGAGGAGCTCGTTGACCACTACAGGGAGAAGCTCGAGGGCTGCGAGGTGGAGGTCATCTGGCGTGAGGACGAGGGCGGAGCGATAGTCGGAGCGGCAGGTCTTCTCCTCGGACTGGGGAAGCTCCGCTCGATGTACGGGATAAGCCTCCTCGGCGAGAGTCTCGGATACATCGTGGACGCGAAGGCGGCAAAATCCGTGCTTTCAGCCGTCACACAAATCCTCGGCATTGAAGTTGACATGAGCGCCCTCGACGAACGGGCAAAGGAGACGGAGGAAATCCTCCAGAAGGTACAGGAGATGCAGAGGGCCATGCTGGAGCAGCAGATGCCTCCCACCCCGGAGGAGGAAGACAGGGGCTACCTCTGATCTTCCGCTTTATCTCTTCGATTCTTTTTGACCGCTTGAAACTTCAGGCTTCCCAGGATTGGGAATCCCCGGTACATCCCGCAGTTCTCTGCCAACAATCCGCTCTATGAGTAAGCCCATAGCGAGCACAAAGACCACAGTGAGGGTGAGTCTCGCCAGCATGAACCCCGCGCCAAGGAACTGGAGTTCTACCAGCTCCTGGGGAATCTTTATGCACGCCCAGGCAGAGAGGAAGGCAATAACACTCGCAACACGGGCACCTTTTTTGAGCAGGGACGCCGCTATGGGGAAGGCCACGTAGAGCGGACCCGTTGGAAAGGCCCCGATGAATATCGCAAGCAGCATGCTTTTTACCCCAGAGTCCCCCCCGAGGTATCTCACGATTAGCTCATCGGGAACGAAGACCGAGAACAGGCCCATCAGCACCATAACGGCCGGCATTATGAGAAGCATCTCCACGAGGAAGTTCTCGGAGGCCGAGAAGACCGGGTCTTTCTTTTCCGGAAACATCAAGAGGAGCACCGCTGTTATCAGGGCCACAACTCCAAGGAACAAAAGGTCGCGCAGGAATGCTTTCCTCTGGTTCTTCATCGCCCCCTGTCTCATTCCCTGACGTCCAGGAGGCCTGCCGTCCGGGCGGCGCGGGGTTTCCCTCAAAGTATCACCCCCATGATGAGGCCGATAATGATCGCGACGATGAAGCTGAGGGCGTTCCTGAGCAGGGCCAGCTTGTTCCCCAGAATTCTCATCTCAAGGGGCAACGTCACGAAGCCGATCATCGTCAGCGTCGTTATGAAGACGGCAACCGAGGTCACGGAGGCACCCTTTTCAAGCAGCGAGGCCGCGAGGGGGAAGGCTATCAGGGAGGGGATGTGCAGTATCGCGCCGAGGAATGCAACGGTTAGAATACCAACCAGCCCCGCCTCCTCCCCCACGATCTCAGAGATTGTTTTCTCCGGCACAAAACCGGACATCAGCCCTATGATCAGGATTATGGCGAGCATCGTTGGAAGAATTCTGACGAACGACTTCGCGGCAACCACTAGGGCCCGTCGCGCCCTGGCCTCGTCCTTCCAGAAACCGATGAGGAGACAGACGAGGGCTAGAACGTTTATAAACAGGGCAGTCGTGTTCATGGCTTTTCCACCATGAGAAGCATGAAAAAGGTTTATAAAAAACTAACTGGCGGCATCAGGTAATCAGCCCAGTGCCGCTTCCAAAAGGCTCAATCCCAGCTCAAGGTACTTCTCGGCCTTCTCCTCGCTCTTTGCCTCGCTGAAGACCCTGATTATCGGCTCCGTTCCGCTTGCCCTTACAAGAACCCAGCCATCCTGGAATAGCACCTTCGTCCCGTCGGTGGTGTCAACTGTGTAGCCTTTGGTCCTGGCGAGCTCCGCCACCTTTGCCACAATCGCCTTCCTGTCGCCTTCAACTTTCCTCTTCGTCTTGAACTGGTAGTACTTCGGCAGTTCATCTATCAGCTCGCTGAACTTCTTGCCGGATTTTGCGAAGATTTCGACTATCTTTGCCGTAGTCATCGCCCCGTCCCTGCCGAGGACGAAGTCCGGGAAAATAACACCGCCGTTCTCCTCGCCGCCGATGGTTCCGTTATTTTCAAGGAGCGCCCTCGCAACGATGAGGTCGCCGACCTTGGTTCTCATGACTTCCGCGTTGTTCCTCCTCGCTATATCGTCGAGCAGGTTCGAGGTTGCTATCGTGGTGACAAGGAGCCCGCCGCCGTTCTCCCTCAGGACAGCGTCTGCAACGAGCGCGAAGGTCTTGTCGCCCTGGATGAAGCGGCCGTTCTCGTCTATGAACACTGCCCTGTCCGCGTCACCGTCCTGTGCAACTCCGAAGTCCGCGCCGAGGGCTTTAACGGTCTCCATAAAGCCCTTCAGGTTCTCCTCGTTCGGCTCGGGATTTCTGGCAGGGAAGTGGCCGTCCGGGTGGGCGTTCACGCTGATGACCTTGCACCCGAGCTCCCTGAGCAGATAGGGCAGGGTGAGAGAGCCCGCGCCGTTTGAGGTATCGACGACAACGAAGGGCCTCCTCTTCTTTATCGCCTCAACGTCGATCCTGCTCTTTATCGCCTCTATGTAGGGCTTGATTATGCCCTCCTCGCGAACCTCGCCAATCTCGTCCCACTTCGCCCTGTCGAAGTCCTCGTTGAAGAATATCTCCTCAACAACCGCCTCGCGCTCCTTCTTCAGCCCCATGCCGTTCGGCTCAAGCAGCTTTATGCCATTATACTCCGGAGGGTTGTGGCTCGCGGTTATCACAGCTCCTCCGTCGGCCTTGAAGTGGTTGGTGGCCCACTGTATGGCCGGAGTCGGGGCGATTCCAACGTCAATGACGTCACAGCCGACGCTGAGGAGCCCGCTGATTAGAGCGTCCTTCAGCATCTCACCGCTTACCCTCGTGTCCCTGCCGACAACGACGACTGGTTTCTCCCTTCCTTCTCTCTTGAGCATCGTCCCGAAGGCCATGCCCATCTTGAGGGCGAACTCCGGTGTTATTTTCTCGTTCGCTATCCCCCTGACGCCAAAGGTTCCAAAGAGCCTTCCCATATTCTCACCTCTATCACTTCCGGTGATATACAGCGTTAAAACCTTATCCTCTGCCGAAGTCGTCCTCAAAGCGGACTATGTCATCTTCGCCGAGGTACTCACCGATCTGGGTCTCTATGACCTCAAGGACAACCTTGCCGGGGTTTTCGAGGCGGTGCTTAACGCCCGCCGGAATGAACGTGCTCTCTCCCGGCCTGAGGAGTATCTCCTTGTCGCCCACGAGCACCTTTGCCGTGCCCCTAACGACGACCCAGTGCTCGGAGCGGTGGTAGTGCATCTGGACGCTGAGCCTCTTGCCCGGAAGGACTGTCAGGCGCTTTATCTTGTAGCGCTCGCCCTCCTCAAGGACGGTGTAGCTTCCCCACGGGCGATAGGCAGTCCTGTGCACAAAGGCCCTCTCATCGTTCTTCTCCTTGAGAAGTTTGTAGACCTCTTTGACTTTCTGAGCCTCTCCCCTGTGGGCTATCAGGAGGGCATCGTCGGTGTCAACAATTATCATGTCCTCGACACCTATGGTAGCCGTCAGCCTTTTTGTCATTACGAGGTTCCTGGCGGATGAGATGTTTATGTACTCGGCGCCGTGGCCGCTAACCCGCACCGCGTTTCCGTCTTCGTCCTTTTCGAGAGCCTCATATATTGCGTCAAAGCTGCCGAGGTCGTTCCAGTACGAATTGAGAGGGACGACTGCGGCCTTATCAGTCCTCTCCATGACACCGTAATCTATGCTTATCTCCGGAATGCGGTTGTAGACTTCCTCAATGTCTCCGCCTTCCTCAAAGGCTTCCCAGACGTCAGGGGCGTGCTTTCTGACCTCCTCTATGAAGAGCGAGGTTGAAAACGCGAACATCCCGCTGTTCCAGTAGTAGCCGCTCTCGACGTAGCGCTTTGCCGTCTCGAGATCGGGCTTTTCCTTAAACTCCGCGACCCTGTACCCGAGCTCCCCTATCTTCTCCCCGGGCTTTATGTAGCCGTAGCCGGTATGCGGCCTGGTGGGCTTTATGCCGAAGGTCACCAGATGACTCTTGGCAAGCTCACCCGCTCTCTCAAACGCCTCCTGATAGGCGTCGTTGGCCTCGATGACGTGGTCGCTCGGAAGAACCGCCACGACGGAATTTCCGAAGTCCTCCTCTATCTTCAAGGTCGCCCAGAGTATCGCAGGGAGGGTGTTCTTCGCCAGGGGCTCCAGGAGTATATTCTCCCCGGGGATTTCAATGCCCAGCTCCCTCAGATCATCGAGAATCCTGAACCTGTAGGCCTCGTTGGTTACGACGAATATCTCGGAGGGCTTCGAGAAGAGGAGTGCCCTCTCCACCGTCCTCTGGAAGAGAGACCTCTCGCCAAAGAGCTTTATGAACTGCTTCGGCATCAGCTCCCTGCTGAGCGGCCAGAGCCTTGTCCCCTTCCCCCCCGCAAGAATCAGGGTTTTCATGTTACCACCTCCAACAACTCCTTTATGGAGCTTATATTTCTAGCCTTCGGGTGGTTCAAATCCCCCACAATGTACGCGTGATCCACAACATCAAAGAGCGGGAAATCGTTGGGCCCGTCTCCAACGGCAAAACTCTCGACCGGCCCCGTGAGAGAGTACAGCCTTATGAGCACCTCTGCCGCCCTGCCCTTATCGGTATCCCCAGTGACGTTTAGGAAGCGGCTTCCCCTCGAAATCCTCAGCCCTCTGCGTTCCAGCTCGGCCTCAAAGCCCTCTTTTTTCCAGCGGAACAGCGTCTCACTGTACTCTCTCATCATGGCAAGCCTTGCGAGCTCTTCAGGCAGCCCCGTGAACTCCACAACCTCCTCAACTGTTGAGTTTCCATAGTATTTCAGACCGTACCCGCCCCCAATGGCATCCAGCACAACCCTGATTTCCTCGTAAGGTTTTCCGAGTTCGATTACACGATAGCAGCCCCGTCCAACCCCAAATTTTCCTGTTATCTTGGGCGAAAAGTAGTTCCGCGGAATGTAAACAGCACTTCCGTTTTCCACAATGAAAGGGGACATGAGGTTCCACGCCCTCCTGTAGTACTCCTGCTCAGTCCGGGTTTTTGATGAGTTCAGGACGACCTCAAAGCCAGCCTCCACTAAGGCCGTCACGACTTTTCCGCCGGGTTCGGGTGAGTAGTCATCACCCAAGAGTGTTTTGTCGAGGTCAAGGAATATCACCCTCATTTTCATACCCCAAAGCGGAGCAGTGTCTCCCCCTCATCTTCGAGGACGCTCATCCACTTCTTTACGTCGATTCCCTCTATCGGAGGCATGACTTTTGGTTTGGGCGGTTCTTCACCCTCCTTCAGGAGCTTGTGTAGTCTGAGCTCGTGTAGGATGTTTTTTCTCAGACTATCGGTGGCAAGCTCGGAATGATATATCGTTCCGAGGGAGCTCAGTATCATGTCCCTAACGTGTTCCTGACCCTTGTCTTCGTGAAGGTGGGGGTTGAGTGTTTCGATCTGGAATATTTCTATGCCCTCGTCGTAGACCTCGGTGTGGCTGTCCTTCCCCCACCTGCCGAAGGTCTCGAAGAGGTAGACAAGCTCAAAGGGCTCTATTGAATAGCCCGTGGAAAACGGCATTATTTCGGCCAGTTTCAGCGTCATAGCGTGCTCTCCGGCGTTTCCGGTTGATATTATGCTCGTTTCAAAGTTCGTGGCAACCCCGAAGAGGGCGTTCATGTAGCGGTTCGTTATCTCGCTGACCCTCCCCCATTTCTTGAAGTAGAGGCCCTTGGTGGTAACCTTGGGTTTGTGGCGCCAGCTGAGCCGGACCATTGCATATTCACTCTCACTCATGAGAAATCCTGCGGCATAGTCTTTAACGTACTCGTTGACGGCTCCCGGGATGTAGTTGTCGGCATCGACAAACCCGACGTACTTGGCCCCAAGTGCCTTGGCCAGGAGAATACCCACCACCATTCCCTCGCCTTTTCCGCTCCTCACGTTCCCGTTCTTGTCAAGGATCTCAGTGTACCCTGTTTCCTCAAACGCCTTTGCCAGACCCACGTCCTTCTGATGAACCATTATGATCCTCGACCTTGTGAGGTTGTAGAAGTGCTTTACAAGGTCAACCTCCTGCTTGAACAGGTTAGGGCCCTCTCTCTTGCTGTTTGAGACCAGTATTATCAAAGACTGGTGAGGAATGGCCTTAAGAACCCCATCGATTAGCTGCAGCTTCTCGTTTTTCATTGGCACAACTATTGCCATGTCCTTAAGTACGCGGTATATCTCCTCCCTCGGAACATTGGTAACAGTGAAGCTCCCAACATCCTTGGTCTCGCTGTCCAGCTTTATAACTTTCTGAACTTCAAATATCTCAACGGCTCCAAGGAGCTCTTTATATACAGGCGCCTCCAAAAGCAAGATATCACCTCCAGTAACACATGGGAAGTGAAAAAGGAACTCCCACTAAAATTATTTTAACCCAAATAATAAAAAGGTTTGCCCTACTACCTGAGTGCAAACTCTCCAACAAAAGCGGAGCTCGAAATTGTATCCCCTATCCCCACGGTGCTCTTTGGTCTGGCCACAATCTTGGTTGGAATGAAGGCCAGCTGATAGCCATCGACTTCGGCGATTCCCTTCGCCATTCCGTATTCCCTAACAAGGGCCTCCTCAACGGGCTTTGCTCTCTCGTTGACCGGAACGTCCATGGCATTGACAACCTCGGCTATGGAAGGAACGTCGCCAAGCTTAGCCTTCGCTGCAGCGGCGAGAGCCGCAAAGAGTAACGCATCGCGGACGAATTCACCCTTGTATGATGTCAGAGCAAGGTAGTACCCGTAGGTGTGGAAGTGAACCCTCTTAACCCCAGTCCTCTCGGCAAGTTTCAGCATGGCCTCTGTGACTGCCAGTGGATCCACAGGATCGTTCGCAAGAAGCTTTTCGGCGAGTTCCTTCTCTCCCATGACCTCCATTACTGAGGCGAGTTCCACCTCGTTCAGGCCGACGCTCCAGAACTTGGGCAGTAGGTCGAGTATCGCCTTCCTAACGGTCTCATCGGGAGTGAAGGCGAACTCGAGGTGAGCGGGGATGTTCTTCTCGCCGAGGACATCGAGATTGGCCCTTATCGTCTCAAAGGGCTCAGAGTAGTTCTCCTCGGTGAGGGCCTGGAGGCCGCTTATTATCGCGAGCTTCCCCCTCGATGCTATCTCCTCAAAGTTCTCCCTGAACTCGTCGCGGATGAAGAGGGTTGTGTTGTAGTCGTCGGCGGCACCTATGAAGCGGTTTTCCCTCGGGGCTTCAAAGTCGAGAACCTTAAAGCCGCGCGGGAACTCGTAGATGTAGTGGAGGCAACTCTCTTCTTCCCCTCCAAATTCCTTCGGGTGAACCAGCTTAACGTCACCATCCACAACCTTGGGAACGTAAATCGGACCCTCCTTGAAGAGACTCGCCTGAAGGCGGGATATTTGGGGGACGTGGGCAATTACCGGGACGCCGTAGACGCCACCCAGAAGATTGGCCATTATTCCGACCTGCCCTCCCATACGGAGCTCATTCCATCCCCACCGCTTCATATAGAACCTGACAGGGCAGCTCTCAATGAAGAGCTCAGCAGCTTTGCCGCGCTTAACACTCCACAGGATTGAACCGAGAAGCTGGGGAACGCTTTTTATCCTCTCGGGCAGTTCCTCAGAGTATTTGAGAACTTCATCCACGCCGGCCTTCCTGATTCTTTCCTCCAAATCGCCGCTCTCAAGGTAGTGAATTGCATCGATGTTGGTGTTGTACGCGAGCAGCACTCCTCCAACGTTCCTAATCCTTGCCTTAACCCTCTCGAAGGCAGAAGCGTAAAGGGCATCCCATGTCATTTTGTATCACCGAGAGTGTTATGTATGTTGAGTTAATAAGGATTGCGGTGAAAAAAGAGAAGGGCCTCACGACCACCGCGGGTTGTCAACCAGCTTTACCTCGCCGTTCTCCTCAACGACGAGCTTGGCAAAGCCCTTCTCCTTTATCGAGCCATAATCGTGACCCGCATCCGCCGGATATATAGCCAGGAAGATGAAGGGCTCGTCGCCCGTGTTGACCGTCCTGTGAGCCCAGTAGGGCGGGACATAAACGACGGTCCCCGGCTCCATTTCTATCCATTCCGCCTTTCCTTCCGGGGTCTGGAGGAGCATTCCTCCCCTGCCCTTGATGCCGTAGTATATCTCCGCCCTGTCGGCCTTGGCGTGGAAGTGGCCCTTGGTGAAAAAGAACTCCTTCCCGACCTTGCCGGGATAGAGAACGGTGGTTGCAAAGTTGAGGTCGCCGTCCTTCTCCTCCTGCTCAACCGCGTA
Source organism: Thermococcus sp. (assembly GCA_021160985.1). Taxonomy (GTDB): domain Archaea; phylum Methanobacteriota_B; class Thermococci; order Thermococcales; family Thermococcaceae; genus Thermococcus. The sequence goes on along the minus strand of JAGHBN010000131.1, from coordinate 2,422 downwards.
GACCTCGTAGACGACCGGGTCTTCCTTGAGGAGCTCTTCATAAGCTTCCTCGTCGAGGAAGTAGCCCTTCATGTCGCTGAGCCTTCTAACGAGCTTCTTGGCGCCGGGGATAACGCCGGTTTCAAGGTCAATATCAACACCCAGCGGGTTCTTGTACTCCATTTCAATCACCACCATGGAGTGGTTCTCAGGCTTATTTAACCTTTCGCTTCTATATCACTGGAGGTGTTATACCAGGGCCCAAAGGAGATAGGCCGCGCCTGTGGCTATTGCCCAGTAGCCGGTGTTCCACCGAATCACCTTCCAGCCGTCAAGGGACGGGAGCGGAAGCAGGTTGAAGAAGGCCAGCCAGAGGTTAACACCTGCCGTTGTCTTGAGTATCCACCACGGGGCCGTGAGCGGCGTGAACGCTCTCATCAGCGCTATCGCTAACACGCCAACCACAATGTTAACCAGAGGGCCTGCAAGGCTTATCTTCCCGTATGCCTCCCTGTCCTCCCAGTACTGATAGGGCGCGTAGATATAAACCGCGCCCAGGGCCGCGAATATCCACACGCTCCCGGTCAAGAGCTTCGTGAGGATGCCAAGGAGAAGGGCCACCGCTATCCCCGTATCCCACCTCTTGTAATATGCAACGTAGCCGTAGTGTCTTGCAACTGCCCTGTGAGCGAGTTCGTGAAATACGAAGGCCGTCAAAACGGCCACAACAACGTAGGGGACGTTATGGGGGTCAAAGTTAGAAAATAGCAAGACGAGAACGAGGTAAGAAATGACAATGTCTTCCAGTTCCCTCCGGTGGAAACGCCCTCCGGGGGAGGGGCTCATTTACCTTTCACCTCAATCTTCTTGCCAATGACGAGCTCCGCTGCCTTAACAGCTGCACCGCCGCTGCCAACGGCAATCCTCACCTGGTCCTCCGGGACGTAGACAACTATCTTGTCGTCGAGCTCCTCTATTTCCAAGACCTTAACGTTAAGCATCCTTTCCAGCCTGTCCTTCATGGTTAATCCCCACTAATGCTCGGCAGTTTCAAATATAAAAGTAACGAAACCGATCGAAGTCTCAGCTTCCATTCCCTCACCAGTAGCGGTTCTGGCTCGGAGGCGCAGACACTTTTTCCTTTACGGAGTCCAGAAGATGCTCTATCCCGGGCTTATGGCCGAGGCCGACCACCGCCACGACCCTCGGCTTCCTGATGCTCCGGGCTTTGAGGGAATCCACGATTGAAATCAGGTTTCTCACCATGACCTCGTTCCTCTCCTCGACCAGAACGCGGTAGAGGTAAGGGTAGCGGCGCTTGAACTGCATCATCATGATTTTGTAGTCCCCCATAACATCGGAAGGACCTCCGGTGGTCCCGGCAGGCAAAAAGACGCTCAGAGACTCGAGCGCCATTAGGAACTTCTCACGAGCCGGAGCTGCAACTATCTTCGCCAGAATGAGGTTTATGTCCTCGTCTATAAGGTACAGGGGGACGCCAAGGGTTTGAGCGGCACTTATAGCGGCCTTCATTTCCTCACCAGGCTTCATGCCGAACTCTTCCCCGAGCTTTTCCTCAACCTCGGCCAGAACGTAGTTTATAAGCCCCTTCCTGCCGAAACGGAGGGCTTCCTCAAGAGTCATCCTCCTGTTCTCGTTCATGGCCAGAAAGCGTGTCCTGTCCAGTTCTATCGCGACCGCATGCGGCCTCTCCTCGAGTATTGTCCTGACAACCTCCTCCCTGCTCCTCGGAGAGACGTGCATGGTTCCTATGACCTTAACGTAGCGAAGATAGCTCATCCTCTCTCCTCCAGAATGTTCCTCATCTCCCAGCCCCCGGATTTAAACGTCAGAACGTCGAAGTCCTGCGGAACCACGAAGTTAACCCCAAACTCACGGCATATCCTCGGGGCCTCGCTCAGATACTCCTCGTAGGTGTAGCGGAATGCCCTGTGGAAGAGCGCCAGCAGTTTAACCTTGGCCCTCCTGGCTGTCTCACAGGCCTCCTCGACCGTTGAGTGGTAGCTCTCGCCCCTGTCGGCAGGGTTTAGGTAGGTGGCCTCGTGTATGAGCAGGTCTGCGTTCTCGGCGAAGAGCCTCACCCTCTCGCAAGGCTCGGTATCACCGGTGTAGACTATCTTAACGCCCCGCCTCCTCGGCCCGGTGACGTCCTCGAGGCGGATTATCCGGCCGTTCCACTCAATTTTACCCTCCCGCTCAAGCTTTCCAAGTATCGGCCCCTCACTCAGCCCATACTCTGCGAGCTTCTCGGGAAGAAACTTCCCCCGTCTGTCCTTTTCCTTGAAGACATAGCCAAGGGCCGGAATTCCGTGTTCAACTTTGAAGCTCCAGATTTCATAGTCCCCGAACTTCAGCCTCGTCTCGCCGAGCTCGTGGACGTGTACCTCGAAGCCCGGCCTGAAGAAACCGCTCTGGAGGAAGT
>JAGHBN010000106.1 GCA_021160985.1 Thermococcus sp. | reverse complement strand
TGCCCTCCGAGAGGGGGCGGGAAACCGGGGACGCCGCCGGCCACTATCCTTCTGACGCGCTTCTCGCAAGCCTTAAATCCCTTGGGCGCGTACTTCTTACCGATGAGTCCGATGGTCTCCGAGGACGAACTCCGGAGAAGATGGGAGAGAACCGTTGAGCGGCTTTTCAGGGAAGGAGTCATTAAGAGCGAGGCGGTTAGAAGGGCTTTTCTTAGGTATCCCCGGCATCTCTTCGTCGAAGACCGGTACAGGGACTACGCCCATGTCGACGAGCCTCTTCCAATTCCCGCAGGGCAGACGGTGAGCGCCCCCCATATGGTTGCAATAATGCTCGAGCTGGCCGAACTAAAACCCGGAATGAAAGTCCTTGAAATTGGAACCGGCAGCGGGTGGAACGCAGCGCTGATAGCGGAGCTCGTGAAGACCGAGGTGTACACGATTGAAAGAATTCCCGAACTTGTCGAGTTTGCGAGGAGAAACCTCGAGCGGAGCGGAGTCAAAAACGTCCACGTTTTCCCGGGTGATGGAACAAAGGGGTTCCCTCCCAAAGCTCCCTACGACAGGATAATCGTCACCGCGGGGGCGCCAAAGATTCCAGAACCCCTTATCGATCAGCTGAAGCCGGGGGGCAGGTTAATAATCCCCGTTGGGAGCTACCACCTGTGGCAGAACCTCAACGTTGTCACAAAGGACGAAAACGGACGGATACGGAAAAAGCGCTGGGGAGGAGTTGCTTTCGTTCCGCTCATCGGAGAGCACGGCTGGAAGGAGTAGGCTTTTAAGGTTCTCCTCCCTCTCTTTTCAGGTGGTAAGATGGTCAGGCTCATAGCATTTGATCTCGAGGGGACGCTGGTAAAATCCGTCTCCAGCTGGGTCGAGCTCCACAAGAAGTTCGGAACCTGGGAAAAAGGAAAAGAATACGCCGAGCTGTTCTTCGCAGGAAAAATAGACTACGTGGAGTGGGCTGACCTGGACGCCTCACTCTGGAAGGGCCGGACAAAGGAGGAAATAATGGAATGGGCGAACTCCGTGGAGTACATGGACGGGGCCAGGGAGCTCATCGAGTTTCTCCGGGAGAACAACTTTAAGATAGCGATACTCAGCAGCGGCCTCATGTGCCTCGCGAGAAGGATAGCCAGAGAGCTCGGAGTCGACTACGTCTTTGCAAACGAGCTGATTTTCGAAAACGGTGTGGTCACCGGTAAGGTGAACCCCATAGTCGACTTCCAGAGCAAAGGGACCATACTCCGAAAGCTCAAGGAAGAGCTCAGGCCTGAACTTACAATAGCCGTTGGAGACGGATACAACGACCTGAGCATGTTTAAGGAAGCCGACGTCAGCATAGCGATAAACCCGCACGAGGGTGTGGAAGGAGACCACAACGTTGAGAGCCTCTACGAGATCACAGAGATTATCAAGGGGCTTATAGAAGAGCGGGGTCCGTGAAGGGCGTGCTCGTCACCGGTCGGCAAAGCAAAAGCTCGTCATCCCCCTGTCGGCCCGACCGGAACCCCCGCCTCACTCCTCGGCGGAGAGGGCGGCAGCCGGGCCGGCAATGATTTCTCCGCACAGAGACTTAAAAGCCTAACTCGGTCAGAGCCCAGCCATCTTGAGCTGAATCCACCAGAACAGGTCGCCCCAGAAGTAGCTTATCAGGAAGCCGATGAAGAGCGCCGGGGCAAAGGGCATCGACTTCTTTCTCAGGAAACGGTTTTCGAGCATTCCCATTTCCACGTATCTCCTGAGTTCTTCAATCTGCTCTTTTGTAAGACCCTCCGCAGTTGGCGAAGCAATTATCCGGCCCTGAGGGTTCCTTAAAGCGGAGACATCCTTATTTCCAACCGCCTCCTTTATGCGATCCCAGAAAGAACGCCTGTCCCTCATTGGCCACATGTTGTATTCATAAATCGTTTCTCCAAGAATATCCCATTCCCTGAGCGCTTCTACCGGAACCTCCTCCATAAGGACTCTCTTCCTGATGTACGAAACTACGGCGTAGAACAGTCTGAAGAGGTACAGAATTGCCACCAGCCTCAACAGAGAGAGCAGCGTGCCCTCTGGATTAAGATATATCATGAAACCGATCACAGCAACCCCTATTATGGTCCCAGCTTTCCTGTACCTGCCAAACACATACAAAAGAACCATTACAAAAATCCAGGAGCCAACCCCGACCAGCATCCATCCCGTAAGGTTGGCCAGTACCAGCCGTATTCCGTAGGCCGCCATCAGCCATATTCCAAGCTGAATCGTTATTCCGACGCGCGATACCAGGATGTCTTTAAGCTCGCCAAACTCCCTCCTATAAACTATAACACCGAGTGCGTACATGAAGATGAAAGGAAACACCGCCATCAGACTGTTCAAAAATATTGTGAGGGGGTAGAGGGGATAATCAACGCCGTAGGGGGGCACCACCTTAGCCGAGGCTGGAGCGTACGGGAGGAGGGCCGAAAACCCGGCGAGGATTACGGCGTCACCGCTGGCCCAGCCGCCAAGGTAGTAAAGTATCCACCCCAGTCCAAGGCCCACGAGAAATCCCAGCAGACCGGATAAAGCCAGCATGGAGTCTCCAGACGAAAGCCCTCGGTAGAGGTAGTAAACTATCCCGCCCTCAACAACTGGGACTGGGATCCTGTCCAGAATACCCTCCGGCTCTTCGTTTTCCCAGCCGAGAAGCTTCCCAATGAGAACAAGGGTAGGGAAAACGTGAATATCGTCTATAAACCCCGTTTTTATGTCAGTGTAGGAAGTAATAGCCCCCATAACCACTCCGAGAAGAAGGGGAAAATACTCCATGATTTCACCTCAAAGGCCTTCAAGAATCTGCTCACGTACCGTTCTAACGTAGTTCTCAATCTCATCCGTCATCCTGCGCGTGCCATCCAGCACGACCCTCGCTGCGTAGAGGACAAGAACCAGCACCGCTGCGAGCATAAAAAGGTACTCGATGGCCGCTTGGGCACCACGTTTCATAATCTCACACCTATACCTATATCCCACACTAAAGAATTTAAAAGTTTCCATTGAGTTAAGGCTGAAAAAGAGAGAGTGATGGAAGATGAGAGTTTACCGACTCAGGGTAAGAGACGAATACCTCGAACACATCAAGTCCGGCAGAAAGAAAATAGAGGTAAGGGTGGCCTACCCCCAGCTGAGGGGAATCCAGCCAGGAGACAAGATAATTTTCAACGAGCAGGTCCCAGCTGTGGTCACGGGAGTGAAGCGCTACGAAACGTTCCGACAGGTTCTCCGTGAGGAGCCGATTGAGAAAATATTCCCCGACGAGCCGAGCTTTGAGAGGGCGGTAAAGAGGTTCCACGGCATGTATCCGAAGTGGAAGGAGAACCGCTACGGGGTTATAGCCATAAAGTTCAAGCTGGCCGGCGAGGGGTGAGCCATGAAGCACCTCGAGTTTGATGGACGCTACGCCGAAGCCATACTTAACGGAAAGAAGAGGGCTACGGTAAGGCTCGGCAGAAAACCCAACCTCGAGCCGGGGGATGAGGTTCTCATCCACTCGGGAGGCCGCGTCATAGCGAAAGCCGTGATCGAGCGGGTCGATAGCAAACCCGTTGGCGAGCTCACCGATGAGGACGCCATCCTTGACGGGTTTTCGAACAGGGAGGAGCTGATAAAAGCCCTCAAGAGCCACTACAAGTATCTCAACGAGGACTCCACTGCCCACACCATAGCCTTCCGCGTCGTGGAGCGCTTTGAGAACCCCGTTATGAGCTCGGACTACGCCTACGAGGGGAACTTACCGATAGAAATAGCGGAGAAGGCCCTCAAACACCTAGACCTCCCCGAAGAGGACAGGAAGCTCCTCGAACTCTTTCTCCGTGCGGGCAGTCTGAGAAAGGCCGCCCACAGGCTCGGAGGTCTGAACAAGCGCTATCTGATACGGGAAGCCCTCAGGAGGGCCTACGAGGAGCTGAAAAAGAAGGGAATCATGGGACCAAAGCTCTGACGCTCTCCAACACTTCTATTTTAGCTCCGCCGTCTTCACAAGTTTTGGTTGCCGAAATCATTACAGGGATGAGCTTAAAGGTTCCACCGTGGATTATCCTCGTGAGGTCTCTCATGAACTCTTCCATTTCGAATTCGTCCCGGAATTCGACCTTTGCTATGAAATCGTACTCCCCATAGAGCCAGTACCCCTCCACGGGGAGCTTTTCCAAAACCTCGTCCCGGACACCCCAGACGAGGAGTATAGCCTCGATTACCATCACCTCCTCCGCGTTTTTCTCTCTCGGAGCGGATAAAAGCCTTTCCAACGTTTTTCTGTCACAGGCGCAAGTTTATGAAAACTTTTCATCCCCAGGTTGTCGTTGTGCCAAGGAACGGTTTTAATGCCATTTCCCAAATTATTAGCGGTGGTTGCAATGCTAGGAGCAGTCTTCTTCGACTTCGTCGGGACGCTGATAACGAAAAAGGGTGAAAACGTCACCCACCAGAACATTGTGAAGGAAGTCCTCAGGAGGGCAGGCCGGGAAGACCTCGACTACCTGAAGGTCTGGGAGGAGTACGAGGCCGAGAGCTCCGCCCTCTTCAAAGAGCTCGCCGGCAAGCCCTACGTCAAGATCAGGGACGTTGATACCGATGCCATGCGCAGGGTTGCCGGGCGCTACGGCTTTGAAGTTCCCGAGGACTTCTGGGAGATAAGCATCGCGATGCACGAGAAGTACGGGGAGCTCTTTCCCGATGCCGTAGAGACCCTAAAGGCCCTCAAAGACCTCGGCCTCCACGTGGGAATCATAACCGACTCCGACAACGACTACATAGAGGCCCACCTGAAGGCTCTCGGCATCTACGACCTCTTCGACTCGATAACCACGAGCGAGGACGCCGGCTACTACAAGCCCCACCCCAGGCCGTTCCAGCTGGCCCTTGAAAAGGCAGGGGTCGAGGCGGGCGAAGCTTTGTACGTTGGAGACAATCCAGCCAAAGACTGCGTCGGGGCGAAAAACGTCGGCATGATGAGCGTTCTCCTCGACCCGAAGGCCGAGAAGAGGGAGCTCTGGAGCAACTGCGACTTCGTCGTTTCAAAGCTGGGCGACGTCATTGAAATCGTGAAGGGCCTAATGTAAAAATGATGGAGAAACGGGGTCGGTAACGGCAGGGCTCTTCATCGGAACCTCAGATAGCGAAATTCTCGTCATTCCCCTTTTCCACTTCTTCACTTAAGCCTCTGGTAAGCGGCGTAAAACCTCTGGAAGACCGTTATCCAGGCGAGTATTCCCACGAGGTAGAC
>JAGHBN010000016.1 GCA_021160985.1 Thermococcus sp. | reverse complement strand
GAAGCCCTCAACAGGAAGTTCTCCCTCTGGATATTTGGTCTTCTCGTAGAGCGGGAACGGCCCGCGCTTCTTGGCGGCCTCAATGCTGTACTTGTAGGCGTAGAATGTCAGGTACTCGGTTGCCTTGCGCATGAAGTCGTATCCCTCTTTGCTGTTGTAGGGTATGCCGAGCTTGAAGAGCGCGTCGGCTAGGCCCATCATTCCGACGCCTATCCTCCTGGTCAGCTTCGTGTTGTGGTCTATCTCAGGAAGCGGGAAGCGGTTGACGTCGATGGCGTTGTCGAGGTATTTAGCTACTTTCTGAATTACGTAGGCGTACTCGTCCCAGTCGAAGTAGGGCTTCCCTTCGTCGTCATACTTCACGAACTTCGCCAGGTTTATGCTCGCGAGGTTGCATGATTCGTATTCGTAGAGGGGCTCTTCACCGCAGTTGTGGCTCAGGAAGCCGTTGCTTATGTAGCTGTGCTTCCCTGGAACCGTGAAGTCGTAAACGAGCTCTTCTCCAAGTACTTCAACGCTCTCCACTGTGACGATGGGCTCATCCATCTTGGTCTTCTTGAGGCTGAGCTTCTTCATCTTATAACCTTCAAAGCCAATCTTCTCCGCGAAGAGCTTCCTGCTGTAGTTGGCTATGACAAGCTCGTGGTAACCCTCTCCCTTGTAAGTCCTCTCTTCGCCGTCCTTGGTAGTGTACCTGAACTCTTTTGTATACGGTCTTTCGTAGAGCTTAGACAGTATTCCGAAGAGCAACAGGAGGTCCTGAACTTCTCTGAGTAGCCCGCGGTCCTTGGACGTGAGCCTTATCGCCTTGTCGTTATCAACGTAGCCATCGGCGCTGAAGAGGCCACGGAGGAAAGCCGCTATCTCCCTCGGCTTTAACCTGAAGACGATTTCGGGAACGCGCTTGTCGTTGGTTTTGACGATGCTCTCAATCCACTCATAGGCTTTACCTCTGACCCCGAGCTTAATCTGGTTGCCGTAGCGGTGGGGCTCGGCTCTGATTCCGAAGTGTTTGACAAGTATCTCTCTGATTTTCCAGGCTGTTCCCTCTTCCTTTTCGGCATTGAAGTAGAACCATGCCCTCCTGTCGTTGGTGTTGAGGTATCCGTCTCCAATGAACCAGCCGAGAACGAAGGCCAGGTCCTCCCCTATGCTCTCGCTTCCGAAGTCCTCTTCGACCTCAAAGCGCGGGAGGAGTATTTTGTCACCAGGAGTTATGTCTTTAACTTCCTTCCAGCCCTCAGGGGTCATGAGTTTGTGGTCGAGGGTTGCGGTTATTTCGTATCCTTCTTTTGTCTTCACCCTTGCGACGGTCTTCCTGCCGACCTTCCAGACGTAGGCGGGAACCGCTATCGGGTCAGCAATCGCCAGCTCAGCTCCGTGAACCGTTTTGTACTCCACTCTCTCTTCTCCCGGAAGAAGAACCTCAACCGCGTAGGCGTAAGGCTCTCCTCCATCGGTTATGCCTTCTACCGCAACGGCCTCTTTCTTTCCGCGCTCCTTCGCGAGCGTGAAGAGGTCTTCCGCTTTGATGTATCCTTCTGGGGTAAGAATCCTCGTCTCCCCAACTACACATGGGTTGGTGGCCCTTATTGGTCCGCCCTTCGCTTCCGCTAAAACGTTCCTCTTGTTGATTACGTCAAAGAATACCACACCGGGGTCGGCCTTTGCCCAGGCCATGTAGGCGAGCTCCTCGAAGAGGCTCTTGGGGTCTATCTCCTTCACCTTCTCGCCTGTCCTCGGGTTGATGAGCGGGTAGCGCTTGCCCTCCTTCAAGGCCTCCCAGAAGTCCTCCCAGATGCCGACGCTGATGTTGAAGTTGCTGAGGACGTTGGTTCCAACGTTCTTCTCCTTGGCGTGGATGAACTTCTCTATGTCCGGGTGCCAGACCTCAAGGATGCCCATGTTCGCTCCTCTTCTCACTCCGCCCTGCTTGATGACGTCGCTGACCGCGTCAATGAGGTGCATGAAGCTGACGGGTCCGCTCGCTGCCCCTGCCGTAGAGCCGACGAAGTCGCCCTCCGGGCGGAGCTTGGAGAAGTTAAGGCCCGTTCCTCCGCCCATCTTCTGTATCATTGCCACGTCGTGGGCCGCTTTCATTATGCTCTCCATGTCGTCCTCTATCGGTACAACGAAGCAGGCTGAGAGCATGCCGAGAGGCCTGCCAGAGTTGATGAGCGCCGGGGTGTTGGGCATGAATGTCTGGCTTGTCATGAGCCTGAAGAACTCCTCCACCTCTGACTCGTAGTCGTCAAAGACGCCGTTTTCGAGCATCCTGATGACTTCGTCTATGGAGACCTTCATGTGGCCCTTTTCTGCAAGCTCGCGGTAGAGGTTGAGGAGCCTCTCGAATTGGTACTTGTTGAGTTTGAACCTGCCGATTGAGAGCTTTCCGTCGTACTCATCGAGGGCCCTCATGTACTCTTCCACTCTGCCAAGGTCCTGTTTGTGGTTTCCTTCCCTGTCAAAGACCCTCTCATCGTAGAGCAGGTCCGGGATGACAGCGAGGGTTGCGACCCTTTCAAAAAGCTCCTTCGGGCTCTCAACTATCTCCCCTTTCTCGTTCTTCATGAGATACCTTGATGCCAAAACGCGGAGTGCGTTGATAGAGAAGCGCTTATCGATTTCATCAAGCTTGTCCTTGTTGAGGATTTTTTTCTTCTCCTCCCTTATTTCAGCCTTCTTCTTGCGGTAGATTATATAGGCCTTCGCTACGTCAAAGAGGCCGGCCCTCATCAGCTCGAGCTCGACTATGTCCTGGATGTTCTCTATGTGGGGCACCTGGCCGTCGTACAGCTCGTTTATTCTCTTCACAACCCTTCTGACAACCTTGTTTAGGAGCTTCTCATCCCTGATTCCGACTTCAAGCATTGCCCTTTGGATAGCCCACCTTATACGCTCTTTATCAAAGGGAACAATCCTGCCGTCCCTCTTCATCACTTTTTCAACAGTCATATAAACACCCCTGCCACATAGTTGTGTATCGTTGTCCCCATTAGGAGAAGTCTCAACAGGAATCTATGCTGGTCACCCCTACATATACCTTACCCCATTTGAAGTTGCCGGAGTGACAAAGCTATGCCTATAATTTTGCCTGGTAGGTAAGGGGGTAGAAAAGGGGTATGTCGGATAATTTATCCAGAACTGTTCTTCCTCCCCTTGGACAAAAATAGAAAAGGCGCACATCAATCGGCGTATATCATTTCGACGGTCATTCCGCCGTCCACGGTGAAGTTCACGCCCGTTATGAAGCCCGCCTTTTCGTTGTCAGCCAAAAAGGCGCAGATGTGGGCGATGTCCATCGGGTCTCCGACCCTTCCGGCGGGGTGGCTGCTCGTGGTCAATCGGCCTCAGGTTCGGCTCCCTCCTGAGCTTTGCCTTCTTCCACCTTGAGGTCTCTATCCATCCCGGGTTAACGGATACTACCCGGATTTTGTACTTTGCGAAGCTTATAGCTAGTGAGTGCGTTAGGGCCACAAGGCCGCCTTTGGACGCGGAGTAGGGCTCGGTGTTCGGCTCGGACATGAAGGCCCTCGTGCTGGCGATGTTTGGTATAACCCCACCGCCCCGATTGATCATCTCCTCGGCCGCGTAGCGGGAGCAGATGTACGGTCCTGTGAGGTTCACCCTTATGACGCGCTCCCACTCCTCGAGAGGTCTCTCGAAGATGTCCTTTCCCGATGGTATTATCGCAGCGTTGTTCACGAGTATGTCGACTCCCCCGTAGAGCTCCACGGTCTTTTTGACCATGTTTTTCACTGACTTCTCGTCAGCCACATCTGTCTTTATGACATCGAGGCCCTGTTTTCTCAGCATCTCTTCCCTCTCTATGCCTGCCTCTTCGTCTATTTCTGCAATGACAACCTTGGCACCGTTTTGGGCGAACGGCTGGGCTATTGCGGCACCTATGCCCTGCCCTCCACAGGTGACTATCGCAACTTACCCTCAAGGTTGTAGGTTGGCATGGAGCCTCACCTCAGTATTCGGGTTTCTGGTAGACGGAGCGAAGCATGAGCTCCTCAACTCTGACGTCTTTGGGGAGCCTAAGCAGGCACCTGACTGCTTCCGCTACCTCCTCCGGTTTAAGATAGCCCTGCTCCTTGGGCTTTTCCTGGCTTGCTCCCCGCGAAGTAGGTGTCAACTGCTCCGGGTCTTAGCTCGAAGAACCTAATGTCGGGGTTCTCCATCTGGAAAGTTCTGACCAGCGCTCTGGCCGCCCACTTGGTTGCGACGTAGCCCCCTCCGTAGGGGATGAGCCTCGCCGCCAGGGCTATTATCCCTGCGAAAGTTATGAGCACCGTGAGAAGGGCCGCCTTGAATGTGGGTGTGTTCGTTTCGTTTCTGAGATGGATTACCGCGTAAAGTCCCAGGGGGAGGAACCAGACCATGAAAAAGAGGATGTGCCTGTAGCGGTCGGCTTCCATTCTACCGCCTCCTTAAAGCCCTTCATAGATCAGCCTGAGCCTGTAGGCGTGCTTGAGCTCCTCACTCGCCATCATCCGGAAGATGTGGCTCAGGGAACCGTCAAGGATTTCATACAGCTTTGTGTAGAGCTCGTAGGCGTGTTTTTCCCTTATCAGCGCCTCGAGCACAAGCTCCTCAAGGCTCTTCGGCTCCGCCCTCTCGTCGCTCAGCATGGGTTCGAGTGAGAGCGATTCGAGGTAGTCTATGACCTCCGTTTCTTCCAGTGTCCCCTCTGAGAGCATCCTCTCAATGGTCTTCCTGTGCCTCAGCTCCTCCTCGGCCATCAGCTGAAAGGTCTCGACGAGTTCTGGCCTCTCGAAGGCGGCAAATGTTTCGCCAAGCTTGTGGAGGTTGTAGAGCTCGTTCTCCTGCCATATCAGCCTTTCCAGCAGTTCCTGGAGCTTCATTCCGACGCCTCCACGAGGGTCTTCAGGTAGTTGAGCAGTTCTTTGACGCTGGGAAGGATAAGGTCGGGCCTTATCCCGGTCTCCTCAACGTCCTTCGGGTTGCTCACTCCTGTGAGGACCATTAGGGCCTTCATGCCGAAGCGCTTGGCGAAGGCAATGTCGGTGTCGAGCCTGTCGCCGACCATCCAGATTTCATCCACTTTTCCGAGCTTGCTCAGCCTCTCTTTTGCTACCTCGTAGGCGGGTTCGTTGGGCTTGCCTATTATCAGGGGCTCCTCATCGGTTGATGCCTTCAGCGCCGCTATTATCGCACCGGCTCCGGGATAGATGCCCTCCTCGGCCGGATAAGTGGTGTCCGGATTCGTGCCTATGAACTTCGCGCCGTTCCTTATCGCCAGCGTGCCGTACTTGAGCTTCTCGTAGGTCAGCCCCGGGTCGAGGCCGACGACCACGTATTCGACTTCTCTCCAGCCTCCGTTTCTGGCCTCCTCGAGGCCCACCACGCCCCATCCGAGGCGCTCCATCTCTCTGCGCAGCCCGTCCCCGCCGATGACGAAGATTTTTCCGGGCTCAAAGTGCTTTTCCATGTAGAGCCTCGTCGCCAGGCCTGAGGTTATTATTACCTCCTCCGGGACATCTATCCCCATAGAGAGGAGCTTCTCGCGGTACATGGCAGGGTCTCTGGTCGAGTTGTTGGTCAGGAAGATGAAAGGGATGCCTCTCTCTTTCAGGAACTCTATCAGCTCCCTGGCGCCGTCTACTGGCCTGCTCCCCCTGTAAATAACGCCATCCATGTCGAAGATTAAACCTATCATCTGCAACCACTCCCGATGTTGCGTGGCAGGCAGGGGTTTTAACGGTTATCCCTGCTGGGAGTGTGCTTTCCTGTGGCTGTATAACTGTCTAAACTTCTCTACCTGCTTTTTCTTCCCTTGTATCCACCGCGGCGAGAAGAGAAAAGTATGAGGTGGAGTGAAGAGCAAAGACAAGCTCAAGTAGATGCCAGGAGCTCTCTAACGGTCCTCTCCACGGCCTGGTAGCTGTTGAGCCTCGGCCTCCAGCCTTTGGCCTTGGCTTTCTCAATGCTCAGGAGCATTACCTTGACGTCACCTTTCCAGCCGCGGCCGCCGTCGACGCCGCCGGTGAAGTAGAACTCCGGGTTCAGGCCCATCTCCCTGCTCACTATCTCCGCTATCTCCTTCACGGTTATCCAGTCGTCGTTGCCGAGGTTGTAGACGTCGTAGGTCTTGCCCTCCTTGAGGAACTCGTTGAAGAGGTGCAGCATGCCCTCGACCGTGTCGCTGACGTGGAGGTAGCTCTTCCTCTGCGTCCCGTCCCCGAGGATTTCCAACCTTTCCGAGTTCTTCCTGAGCTTGTGTATGAAGTCGTAGATGACGCCGTGGTTCGAGCGCTTGCCTATGATGTTTGCCAGCCTGAAGACTATGGCCTTCATGTCGAACGTGTGGGCGTAGCCGGAAATTAACGCTTCAGCAGCCAGCTTGGCCCCGCCGTAGACACTTATCGGCTCGAGCGGCCCGTAGTCTTCCGGCGTAGGGAGTTTTTTGGCCTCGCCGTAGACCGTTGAAGATGAGGTGAATGCGAGAATTTTGACCTCTTCCCTCCTCATGGCCTCGAGGAGGTTGTAGGTTATGAGGACGTTCGTCTCGTAGAGAAGCTCAGGACTCTGGGCGCCGATCCTCACTTCTGGGTTAGCAGCGAGGTGGAATACAGCATCAACACCTTTCACGGCTTCCTTTATGACCCCAACGTCTCTCATATCGCCCTTGATGAACTCAAAGCGCTCGTGTTCGAGCCACCGCTTTATGTTTTCCAAGCTGCCCGCGCTCAAATCATCGAGAACCCTGACTTCATAACCTCTTTCCATCAGCCTGTCCACAAGGTGGGAGCCTATGAAGCCCGCCCCTCCAGTCACAAGAACCTTCATTTTATCACCATTAGAAGTTCGAGGAATTGGTTATTAAGCTTTAGTGAGGAAAAGTTTTTGTATCCAACCCTCAGACCTTCTATCATGCAGGTTTACACGCTGGGTGAAGAGGAAAAAGAAAAAATAATTGAATCGCTCAGAGAGCGCCTCCTGAAAAGGGATGAGATAGCTTTTGCGTACCTGCACGGCTCGTTCCTTGAAGGGGGGCCGTTCAGGGACGTGGATATAGCAGTTTACGTGAAGTCCAGCGTTCATCCTTTCTACGAGGAAGAGCTTGAGGAGGAGCTTTCAAGGTTAATTGGGCTTCCCGTTGATGTTAGGCTCCTTAACGACGCTCCAGTAACCTTCAGGTTCCGTGCTATAGGGGGTCGGCTTCTCTTCAGCCGTGACGAAAAGGCCAGGTGTGATTTTGAGGAGAGGACGATGAGGGAGTACCACGATTATTCTTACTACCTGAGAATGTACCGGAGGGAGGCTCTTGGAATACGATGAAGAAAAGGTTACGCGCCTGATGTTCGAAGCAGCAAACGCTCTGGAGGCCCTTTACGAGCTCTTGAAGCTTAAAAGAGAAGACTTTCTGGAGAACAGGCACTATGTGTCAAGTGCCAAATACAACCTCTTGGTAGCGATTGAGGCGTGCATCGACATTGCTTACCACATAATATCCAAGAACAAGATGAGGCTTCCCAAAGACTACGCGGATTCATTTCGGGTTCTTAACGAATATGGGGTTATTGACGACAATTTAGCCCAAAGGCTCATTCTCATGGCGAGATTCAGGAACAGGCTGGTTCACATATACTGGGAAGTCGATGATGAGCTTATTTATGAGATTCTAAAAAACAACCTGTCGGACATCGAAGAATTTGTGGACTCAATCTCGAAAGCACTCAGGGGGAAAGAAAAATGAAAGTCCTTATAATGGCGGGCGGGTACGCGACGAGGCTGTGGCCGATAACAAAGGGGAAGCCCAAGCCCCTTTTGCCCGTCGGAGACAGGTATATAATCGACTACATCCTTGAGAAGGTTAGGGAGCTCGATTTGGAGGTTTACGTGTCCACCAACAAGTTCTTTGAGAGGCACTTCAAGGGCTGGGCCGAGAGAAACGGTGTTGAACTCATCGTCGAGGAGACCATAAGCGAGGATGAGAAGCTTGGGACAATAGGAGCGATTAAGTACGCGGTCTCAAAAATCGGGGTTGACGATTACCTCATAGTTGCCGGCGACAACCTGTTCTCCTTCTCGCTCCGGGAGTTCCTGGGGCGCTACGACGGGAAGCCTTTGATAGCGGTTTACGACGTGGGCGACTTCGAGCTTGCTAAAAGGTACGGTGTTGTCGTGGTTGAGGGGGACAGGGTAGTTGACTTTCAGGAGAAGCCAGCGGTGCCAAAGTCGACGCTCGTGAGCACGGGCGTTTACGCCCTTCCGAAAGGAGTGGTCGAGAGGGTGGATGAGTACCTCGCCGAGGGCAACAGGGACTCGCCGGGCTACTTCATAGAGTGGCTCCTCGAGAAGGGCGTCGAAATCAATGTCTACAGGTTCGACGACTACTGGTACGATATTGGCAGCGCGGACAGCTACCTGGAGGCCATGAAGACCCTCCTGAAGGAGAGTCTGATTGAGGAGATTCAGATAAGCCCCTACTCCAAGATAATCCCCCCTGTGGTTATAAAGAGGGGCACGAAAATCCTCGGCAGGTCAATAGTCGGACCCTACGCCTACTTGGGGGAGGACTGCGTGATAGAGAACTCCGACGTGAGCGATTCAATAATCTTTGAAAACACTGTTATCAGGGGTTCTACAATATGGCGTTCTATAATCGACGAGAAGTGCGAGATAAGGAACCTCGAACTCAAGAAGAGCCTTGTTGGCGGCCACGCGAAAATACAGAGGGGGGATTAGGTTTTTTAATTTCCTCCCGTTTTGACTTTTGAGAATGAGATCATCCGGTGAATCCTATGAGCGAGGCGAGTCAAGCTCTGCAGAGGATTGCTAGGGGGACGGGGATAGTTTTTGCCGGAACGGTTATCTCGATGTTCTTTATGTTTTTGAGCCGGGCACTAATCGCAAGATGCTTTGCCGCCAAGGAGTATGGTGTTTTTAATCTCGCTTTGGCGGTTTTCAGTATCTCTCTCGTCATCGCCACTCTTGGCCTTCAAAGTTCCCTTCCAAGGGAAGTTGCAGTTTATCGTGAGAAAAGGCCCTCCCAGCTGTGGGATTTGGTGTCAACAGCAATTGTTATTTTAAGTTTTAATGGAACTTTGTTAGCGCTCCTTTTGAGTGTCGAAGCGGAAAATGTTGCATTAGTGCTTCATGAGAGCGAGCTAGTGGAACCATTGAAGATAATAGCTTTTGCTCTACCATTTTCAGCTCTGACCTCAGGTATAATCGCGATTTCGAGGGGTTTTGGTAGGGTTAGAGAGAGGGTTTATTTCAAGGACATTTTTTTCCCTGTGTCGTTTTTTGTACTCCTCCTCATTGGTGTGTTTTTGAAGCTGGGATTCTTGTATGTATTCTTCGTATACTCTGTCTCTCAGATATTGGCGCTGGCTTTCTTGCTCTTCGATGTCAGGCGGATTGGGCTTATTAAATTTAGACTAGCGTTCGTGCCTCAGTTGGGTAAAGAGCTCATAGTATTCTCCCTTCCGCTGATGCTTACTGGTATTTTAGGGTTTATAATGACCCGTACAGATACGCTGATGCTCGGCTATTATGAAGGTTCTGAGATTGTTGGTATTTACAACGCTGCGGCCCCTCTGGCCGGCATGCTCCCGATTTTTCTCAATTCTGCAGGCTTTCTTTACGTTCCCATTGCTTCCCGGCTTTATGCTCAAGGAAAGCTTGGAGAGCTGGGGAGGGTTTATCAGATTTTGACGAAGTGGGTGTTCTTGTTAACCTTGCCTCTTTTCAGCGTGATGTTTCTCTTTCCGGAGGCAACGATCAATTTCTTCTTTGGAGCGAAGTACGTGGGGGCGAGCAGGGCGCTTCAGATCTTGGCTCTGGGGTTCATGTTCCACACTTTTCTCGGGCTGAATGGGATGAGTTTGACGGTGATTGGGGAGCCGAGGTTGAACTTGATTGGGAATTCTTTCGCGGCTGCTCTCAATGTCGTGCTCAATGCTCTGCTGATTCCGGCTTATGGGCTTGAGGGGGCGGCGGTGGCCACTGCTGTTTCTTATTTTGTTGCCAACGTATTCAGGTCGTTCTGGCTTTATAAAAAGACTAAAATCCACCCCTTCAGCTGGAATTACGTGAAGCCGTTGGTAATCAGTTTTGTCCTGCTGGGGTTGGTACGGAGTTTGCACTTGAGGGTTCCGAACATTTGGTACGCGGTTCCGGTTTTAGTAGTGTTCCTGGGGGTTT
>JAGHBN010000126.1 GCA_021160985.1 Thermococcus sp. | reverse complement strand
CGTTTTGGCTCCGGAGCCGGGAGAGAGGGTTCTTGATTTGGCAGCGGCGCCGGGTTCAAAAACCTTCCATGCCGCCGCGTTAATGGAGAACAGGGGCGAGATAGTCGCGGTGGACTACTCCTACGACAGGCTGATGCGCATGAGGGAGAAGATGAAGCTCCTCGGAATCAAGAACGTCAAGCTCGTCCACGCGGATGGCCAGAGCTTTAGGGACAGGGAAAAGTTCGACAGGATAATCCTCGACGCGCCGTGCTCGAGCTCCGGAACCTACCGGCAGTTCCCCGAAGTCAAGTGGCGCTTCGACGGGAACAAGATTAAGCGCATAATAAGCGTCCAGAGGAACATGCTCCGCAACGCCTACGAGAACCTCCGCGATGGCGGCGAGATGACTTACTCGACGTGCTCGATAAGGATCGATGAAGACGAGGAGAACGTGCTCTTCGCGGTTAGCAAGGTTGGCCTTGAACTGGTGACTACCCCTTCAGCTGGGGAGAGGGGGGCTTCCTCGAAATCGGCGACAAGGTTTTCCGCGCGTGGACGCACAGGCACGACTGCAACAGCTTCTTCATAGCGAAGATGAGAAAAGGATAAAAGAGAATGGAAAAACTACTGCTGTATCTCAGCGATTGCATCCTCAAGGAGCCTTATCGCTTTCATTTCGTCCCTGTAAGCCTTGATAACCAGCCCTATTTTTGGAATGAACCTCGTGCTCCACATCAGCCTTCTTACAGTATCGAGGTCATAATTACCCCATGCAGCCTGCATGGTCGAGGTGGCGTTCTGGTGCAGCTCCATGGCCCTGGAAAGTGTCTCGTTGGCAACGCCAAGAGCGGTGGCATTGGCGTACAGCTCATCGAAGCTGTCATGGAACGTGAAGAACCTAAGGGTCCACAGCCTAGCGAGTGTCAGAAGCTGGAGGTACTCCTGGCCCCGGGGAGTTGCCGATGAAGTCACAATAAATCTGAGATTATCTACTAAGACAGCCGTATCCACTTCATCGTCATCAGCATCCCCTACTTGGAGAACCAAAGTTATTGTTTTTCCCTGATACGCTGAAACGTCAACTTTGGCCGTGTATATCGGGCCCATCTCCTCCAGGGGCACTCCATCCTGACCGTTAACCTCCACAAAAACCGGCTCCATGACAGAGATGTAGGGAATGGTGCCATTTGGAAGTGTGGCCGCAGTCACCTTCTTTCCGTCCGGGAACTCCACATAGGAGTAGAAGAAATCGTTATAGGGAGAATAGTCGTCCGAAACCATCCTCCACCGGAACATCAAGGTCGTTGCACCGTCTGGAACTTTCAAGGTTATCCTTAGTGTGGCAACGTCGTAGACATCCTGCCCCGTTGCAGGCTGTCCATCTGAAATTGCCACCCCACCCACTTCTTCAAAGTCGTAGCTGGTATCTCCGGTCACCACGTATCTGGCGTCACCCGAGCTCAAGACCAAATAGGAGTCGCCATTAATCGGGAAGCCCAGAATCGGCTTCGTTGCAACCAAGATCTGTTCGTCCACGCCGTTAAAAGTGGCGCCAACAAGGTAGTCTTTGAAACCACTGTCAATAATCGCAAGGGCTTCATTAGTGGCACTCCTTGTGGCAACCGTCCCGTAAGTTGCCTCCACAAGCCCCGCCCCTAACACACTACCAACCAAAATGCAGATAAAAATAGCTACAGCGGCTTTTTCTTTCATAAATATCACCATGATTCCATAGTAAACATCAGGTTATTTAACAGTTGTGGTTTAGCGTATTTTCCAATGGTTTTTGCAAAAATAATAAAGTGCCGGGCAATGTTTTCACACAAGGGACTTCCTCCTCACCGGCCCCCGCGGGTACTCCTCCTCAAACACCTCAGCGGTGAAGCGGTAGACCTTCGCCTCCGGGTCGAGCCAGCAGTCGGGCGGTAGGCCTGCCTTCCAGCAGGTCTGTGCCAGGAACTCCTCCTCGTCCCAGCCCCACTCCACCGGCACCTGCGGGAGCAGTAAGCCCGAGTAGATGCCCTTCTCTATTATCAGCCCGTCCCTGCCGACCTTTATCTTCCTCGGCCTCTCCTCCGGCGGCCCTTCCACAGGCTCCGGAGGTGTGAGAACGCTGACCTCGACGGTGAGCTCATCTAGCTCCTCGGGTCTGACCGGCGGGAAGCGCGGGTCTTCAACGGCGGCATGAATTGCCGCTTTAATCGTGGCCTCAACCAGCGGATAAACCGGGAGCGGGAAGCCTATGCACCCGCGGAGTGCCATCTGAGGCGGGACGTTGTGGCGGTTGAGGGTTACGAAGACGCCCATCTTCTCCCAGAGCTCGGATGGAGTGTCCTCAGGAGGGCCTATTACCCTTCCGTTCCTCACGTACTCCTCGATGGCTTTCCTCGTGAGCCTGACGAGGAATTCGCCCCATTCGTCCTTAATCCTGTACATTGGCACCACCCTAACAGGTATTTGATGTAAAGAGTTATTTAGCTTTCCCGCAAAGTTTAAAAAATTGCCGAAAAAAGATAAGTCGGGTGTCGAAAATGGTCATAGTGGAGTTCGTCATCGTCCCACTCGGCGAGAAGAGCCTGAGCAAGTACGTCGCAGAAGTAGTAAAGCTTTTAGAGAGGAAGGGAGTCAAATATCAATTGACACCCATGGCAACTATCATAGAGGTTCCAACCGTGAAAGAGGCATTCGCAATAATCGAGGAGGCCCACGAGCTTATGTTCAAGCTCGGGGCGGAGAGGGTCTCAACGACTGTAAGAATAGACGACAGGCGCGACAAGGAAAGGCACATGGAAGATAAGGTTAAATCCGTGATGGAGAAGGTCAGGGGTGGTTGATATCAAGACCCTCATACTGGCTATAGACCGGGACGATGATTTTGGTAAAAAGGCCGGCGTAGAGGGGCCGGTGATCGGGAGAGAGGCATGTATAGATGCCGCCCTCAAACTCAGCCTGGCCGATCCGGAGGATAGTGACGCCAACGTTGTTTATGCGGCAGTTAAACTCTACGACGAGCTAAAAGAGAGCGGTGAGTTTGAAGACGTCGAGGTGGCACTCATAACGGGTGACCCGAAGGTCGGCATAAAGAGCGACATGGAGCTTGCAAGACAGCTCGAGGAAGTCCTCGAAAGGTTTCCCGCGGACGGGATAATAACCGTCACCGACGGCGCTGAAGACGAGCAGATATTCCCAATAATAACCTCGAGGGTCCCCATAATCAGCTCCCACCGCGTTGTCGTGAAGCAGAGCGAGGGAATAGAGACAACCTACTACGTTCTTTACAGGTATCTGAAGGAGATTATGAGCGACCCCGGTGTTGCAAAAATAGTCCTGGGAATACCGGGAATGGTGATTCTGTTCTACGGGCTAGCTAGACTCCTCTCCGTGGTCTACCCCGACAAGGCCAAGATAGTGTCGGCTATCGTCACCGGAACCATGCTCCTCCTCATAGGCATGTACTTCTTCACCAAGGGGTTCCACATAAACGTAAGGAAGAGCCTCTCGAGCATAAGGCAGTCGCTGGCACAGCAGATGATAGTGGTAATATCCCTCATTGCAGGGCTCTCAATCATAGTCGGCGGCGCGATAAACGCCTACTTCAGGCTTGAGGAGTACGCCCTCGACTTAATAGGGAGCTACCCCGGAACACCCCTCCTCCAGGGGCTGATATACGTTAATGCGATTTCAGCACCCCTAGTTATTGGAATTGGGGTTGTGATAGGGGGCAAGATAATCCAGTCGTACCTCAAGAGGGACTACCACATCTGGTACTACACATCTGCACTGATCCTGATGCCGGCCCTCTGGGTAACCCTCGACCTCACGACGAGATACGCGATGGCAATACTCACAATTTCAAACATAGACATATTTGCCAAGCTTATTCTGGCCATAGTGGATGTCGCCCTGGCAGTTATAGTCGGCGCTTATCTGAGAGGAAAGGTAAGAGGATGGGGGAAAGTTGAAGTTGGAACAAGCTCTTGAACGTTATGAGAGGATAAAGAAAGAGCAGGAACGTGAGCTTGAGAAAATCCGAAAAAAATACAACAAACGCCTCAAGAAAGATCTGAAAGAGATTTTGAAGAAACTCGACGAACTTGAAAGAAAGGAAATCCCAAAGAACATAGACGAGAGGATAAAGAGGATTCTGGAAGGCGAGAGGAAGAGCTACGTCTCAAGCCTCAGAACGGCACTCAAAAGCATTGAAAACATGGAGGACCTTGGAAAGCGCCTTCCCGACCTCTCAAAGTTCCACGTGGGACACGGGAAATACCTGATAGAAGTCTTCGACAGGGAGATATACACAATAAACAAGCTGCTGAAAGGCATCAGCGAGGATTACGCCTCCTACTACAGGGAGATCTCTGAAAAAATGCTGGAGGAGATAGACGTTCACTCCCTCTTGAGGGAGATGCGGGAGGTCAGAGACGCCCTCGAAAGGGCCAGAGAGGAAAGGGACAAACTCAGAAGGCTTTCAGATGAAAAGCACACAAAACTCACGAAACTTCAAGAGGAAAAGGGCCTCCCCCAGCTGGAAGAGGAAATAAAAGAACTGGCCAGCGAAATCAGAAAGATCGAGATAGAAATTCGCTCCAAGGCATCAAAACTTCAGAAACCTCTGAAGAGAATGCGTCTTGGAGGGTTTGCAAGCGAATTTGCGAAGGACAGCGGTCTGGCAATAGAAAAGCCCCAGAGGACGCTGGAACTCCTGAAGAACGTCGAACCCAAACTTGAAGACAAGTACAGAAAGCCCGCCCGCTGGCTGCTTGAAAACCTCCCAGAGAAAGTTTCCGAGATAACGGAGAAGAGAGCAAGACTGGAAGAGCTCGGGGAAAAGAAGGCCAGGATACTCGAGGAGAGCACCTCAATGGAAAAGGAGATATGGGAAATCGAAAGGCTGATCGAGGAGAAGGAAGAGGAGATCCGGCGCTTGAAGAGGCGGCTGGAGCACCTCGAAAAGGAGTTCGAGGAGGGCCTCAGGAAAATAGAGGATGTCCTGGGGGAGAGGATAGAGCGGTAGGCTTATAAGTTAGGGAACCCTAATTCGATTAGGTGATAGTGGATGTTCAAGGTGGACAGGTTGCGCTTCGGGACCGCCGGAATCCCCCTTTCAACCCCAAAGCGCTCCACGCTGGACGGCATCATCCACGTGAGGAACCTCGGTCTCGATGCCATGGAGCTCGAGTTCGTTCGCGGCGTCAACCTCAAGCCCGAGCTGGCGAAGAAGATAAAGTACGTGGCCAAGAAGCACGACGTCCTTCTAACTGCACATGCACCCTACTACATCAACCTAAACGCAAACGAAAAGGCAAAGGTAGAGGCAAGCAAGCAGAGGATCATCCAAAGCGCGGAGAGGCTGCACGACGCAGGCGGCTGGAGCGTCGTCTTCCACGCAGGCTACTACCTAAAACAGGACCCCACAAAGGTCTACAACAGGATTAGGGACGCGCTGAAGGAGATAGAGAAGGAGCTTATGAACAGGGGAATAAAAGTATGGATAAGGCCAGAGCTGACGGGGAAGCCAACCCAGTTCGGGGATTTGAAGGAGATAGTGAGGCTGAGTGAAGAACTGGAGATGGTTCTGCCTACGATAGACTTCGCCCACGCCCATGCCAGGAACAAAGGCAAGTGCAATTCACCGGAAGAGTGGAGGGAGATGCTGGCCTTTATTGAAGACCGCCTCGGCAGGGAAGCCCTCGACAACATGCACATTCACATAAGCGGCATAGAGTACACAGACAGGGGGGAGAAGAACCACCTCAACCTCCAGGAGAGCGACATGAACTGGGAAGACCTGCTCAGAGTCCTCAAGGAGTTCCGCGTTAAGGGCGTCGTCATAAGCGAGAGCCCCAACATTGAGGGCGATGCGCTCCTGATGAAGAAGAAGTACGAGGAGATAAAGGTCTAAGGCCAATTTCAGAAAGTGTAGCTTTGGGTAGAGGGGGCTTTACTCAGGACTTTTTTGCGCCCTTTTCCCGCCCCTTGTTTTGAGGCATTCGATTAGAGCCTCCAGAATTTCATCGTCACCCTCTGAAAGGATTTCGACGATTTTCTCGGCTATGAGGTTCTTCTGAAGGACGGCCTCTATCCTCCTTTTGATTTTCATGGCTTCCTCGCTCTCTTCCCCCTCCAGCACCTCCAGAGCTTTCAGGAGGCTCTCCCTCATCTCCCTTACGTCCTCCTCGATTTTCCGGTAGTAGGCCTCCCGACGCCACTCCTGAATGTTTTTTGTCGCGGTGTAGTAGGCCTTCCTGTCCCCTGGCTTTTTTATTCTCGTCACGAGCCCGATGCTCTCAAGGAACTTGAGGGCGCTGCTGACGTGGGAGATGGAGTACCCCGTCCTCTCCGCTATCTCCCCAAGGCTCATAGGCTCGTCCTCAAAGAAGAGCAGGCCGTAGATGTAGCCGTAAAGCTCGCTGAGACCGAACTTTCGTGAGGCCCTCGCGAAGTGCTCCATCATTATGCGCTTTGCCTCCTGCACTCCCACACCTCATTCCCCCGCGATGATCAGAGTGTCAATGGAAAGAATTTGGCCGCCATTTAAAAGTTCTCTTTCGAGGGACGAAAGCTCCTCGGGGTCGTTTATCCGAACCCTGACAAGCACGTCATATTCCCCGTAGAGCCTGTGTATCTCAAGGGTCTGCGGGAGGCCTTCCAGAAACTCCAGAACCTCAAAATCGTGCCTCGAGTCGGTCACGAGAAGCATGAAAGCTTGCATGATGGTCACCGATTTTATGTAGGAGTCTCAACATATAAAACTTTCGGAAATTTCCGAAAGTTATGGAATCTCAGTGATTCCATCTTTATGCATCATTTGGTAAAATTGATTAAAGAGGTCAAAGATAGTCCCTGCAGGCTTAAATGATTGGTTTGGATGATTCATTTTCAAGTTTTTGCACTCTTTCCCGATTCATGGCTTCGTGGAACATTTTCAGGTACGTCGATAAATGCTTGGTGTACACTTCTTCGAGGATTTTGATTGTATACTCATCGAGTTTCTTTGCCGAGTTTAGAATCCTTCTTTGAACTAAAAAGCTCTCCACGGGGAGCTTTAGGAAATTCTTTATGTAATGAGGGAGCCTACGGATGACATATCTCTCACCTGTGCCCAGGATTGGTTTTGAATACTTTTCAGCCTTTCCTCTGATAGTGTGAAGCCACTTTTTGAAATAAAACATGTACGTCTTCTCCCGGCTCTCGAAGTAGAGCCTCCAGAGTTTTTCTTTTGTCCGCATTACTGGGTGCAGAACGTCGTATAAATCCCAGTCAAAGGTCAGAATTAATCTATCCCTAAGCGCTCTGTAGAAGGAATCGCTGCCAGGCAAAGGGGTGTATATGGAGATTTGAAGTGCATCGAGCCCGTGGTCGCCGAGCATCTGGACAAATTCATACGTTGCTTTTCTATCCTTTCTGGACTCATAGGGTGCCCCGATTATAACCCCGCCGTAAGTGACTATTCCCTGTTCGCTGAGTAGCTGAATAGCCCTGAGGGTATCGTTTTTCCGCAGTCCCTTTCTCATAGCCTTCAAAACTTCTTCACTGCCGGATTCAATGCCCATAAAGGCCACCCTAACTCCAGCTTCCGCCAGCTTTTCCGCAAGTTCCGGGTGTTTTGCGATGATATCGGCCCTTATCTGGATTATGTAGTTCATGTCATT
The DNA here is from genome assembly GCA_021160985.1 of Thermococcus sp. Classification (GTDB taxonomy): domain Archaea; phylum Methanobacteriota_B; class Thermococci; order Thermococcales; family Thermococcaceae; genus Thermococcus. The sequence continues at coordinate 1,851 of JAGHBN010000126.1, read as the reverse complement.
GAGTCCCTCTTCAACTATGGAATCGAGAAGCTCAATTCTCCTCTTGTATTTGTACGGGACAACAAAATTGTCATCAACAAAGAATACCCAGTTGTATCCGAGGCTTTTCACGAATTTTAGCTCTTCAACAACACGCTCGTTGCTCTTAAACCTCCATGCATGTCCCCACATGGCGGAGGCACTACAGAACTCACAGTTGTAAGGACACCCCCTGGAGGTTTCTATTGACGCAATCCTAGCGTTCTCACCCACGATGGTCGCCCTGTACGTGTTTGAGTGAAGCAGGTCGTAAGCAGGAATCGGCAAATTATTAATGTCAACAATGGGTTCGCGGTAGGAAACTTTAACTTCCTCTCCTGCCCTGTATGCTATACCCCTAACATTGCTAACATCCCTTCCTTCTTTCAGCGCCACAACGAGCTCCCTAAACGTGCTTTCTCCTTCTCCGACGACAACAACGTCGACTCCCCCTCTCAACACAAGGGGGTAAGTGAACGTTGCATGGTGCCCGCCGAAAACGACAAGGGACTCGATTCCCTCCTCCCTCATTTTCCTTACAATCCTTAGGGAGGGATTTACGTACGTAGAGGCTATGGTGGTGAAACCCACAACGTCGGGGTCAAAGGATTCTATCTCTTTCAGAGTTTCCTCATCACTTAGATTTTTCGCCTCTGCGTCAATTATCTTTACCTCTGCAATATCTCTAACCGCCCCGGCCAAAGATGCAAGGCCCAAAGGGGGAGCAACATAACCATAAGCCGAAGCATATCCACTTTCTCCAGGGTTCGCCCTTACGAGTGCAACTTTCATTTTCCAACCCCTCTAAATTTCAATACACTTCAATCTCTATTGCCTTAGGAATGGCCCTCTTGAATATGAAAGCCCTTCCTTATGTATGGGTTCTTGAGGTGGCTTTTAATCGCCTCGGGGCTCATCCCAAATTTCTCGGCGCCCTTTGGTTTTACAACCTCAGCACATACACCGAGGGATTTCTCCAGCTTTTTAACCTCCGTCATCTCCGTGAGGATGAAGCTCGCAAACCTGTTGTCCATCACCCTGTGGAGGTACTCTATTCACCTCCGCCCAAGTCCCTCTCCATTTCATTCACCTCATTTCAAACTATCCTATCGTACATGTCAGATATTGTCAAGATAAACTTTTCTGACTTTGAGAAAATGAATGAGGGATTATGTCTGAAAATAAAGCTAAAGAAAACTACAAAAACGTTAAGGCCCATTGACCCCCGGAGGGATTATAACGCCATCAGAAGGTCGGAAATAAGTTTCATTAACTCTAGTTTATCTCTAATCTCTACGTTATTCATATCAAAAATGCCAGGTTTTGCTTTAAAGCCCATTACCACAACATCTCTACCCCTATATTTGAGGGTGAGTGTTTTTCTCTCCTTGTTTAGCTCTTCTCCAACCTCAGCCAGGAGTTTCAGAGCATCGGAGATGCTTTTTATGCTCTTCGTGACGTCGCTTTTCATACCTTCCTGCAGTGCCTTTGCAAGCCTAATTATCTCCTTCGGGTCTGATATATTCAAGATTATCTCATTCCTAGTTATCGTACAGGAATTGCCCCCAACCGTTAGCTCGAGTGAACCCTCTGCTATTAAGCTCTGAAACTTGAAGAGTATCTCCATGAGGTTCTTTGCATCCATCGTTACCACCATAAAAATGGAGAGGGGAAATCACTCCTTCTTCAGCGGGGCAATTTTTATCGTCACTTCCCCGTCCAGGGTCAGGTTGTTGAACTTGATGTAAAGCTCTGTTTCGGTGCCTCCGACAGTTTTAATGACTTTCTCCAAGTCCACTTGCGGGAGTAGCTTTTCTTTTGCCTCTATGATGG
>JAGHBN010000028.1 GCA_021160985.1 Thermococcus sp. | reverse complement strand
TCAAAAGTCCTCGGATGGCTCCTTTTCCTGCCGCCGCTGATAAAGCTGGTCGTTGAGTGGAGGGACCTCTCAACCGACTGGAGCAAGTTCACAGCTTTCCTCCCCACCTACTGGCTCTACAGGGTCTTCGAGGGGATAACCCTCAACGATTACGGTGACTTTCCGACCGCTGTGGTTGTGCATCTGGCCTGGCTCGTCCCGCTGGTGGTGCTCTTCAAGAAGAGGGTGCTCTGAGCTTTTTTCTTTTTCCAGCCCCCTGGCACTTTCGACAAAACTGCGGCCAGCTTTATATTTTTAAACCCCCGGATGCAACTGGAACAGAAGACTCAAATTTTGGCTGTTTTGCAGATTGAAAGTATTAGCCAGTTGTATAGACATTTATGTCCATCAACTCCTCGCACATTTTGGTACTCTGGGGAGGCCTAAATTTTATATTTTTCAAGGTCTAAACACGAAAGATGCCTATGATGAGGGTAAAATCGCCGGGCCGGGTAAACCTCATCGGAGAGCACACCGACTACAGCCTCGGCTACGTAATGCCGATGGCAATAAACCTCTACACCGCCATAGAAGGCGAAAAAGCAGATGAAGTCAGGCTATATTCGGAGTACTTCAAGGAAGAGAGGTCGTTCAAACCGGAGCAGCTTGACCGCAAAGGTTCGTGGATAGACTATGTAAAGGGAATCTACCGGGTGCTCAGGGAGGAAGGGTACAGTGCAGGCGGCATGAAGGGTAGAATCTCGGGGAACCTGCCAATCGGGTCGGGACTTAGCTCTTCGGCAAGCCTCGAACTAGCGGTTCTGGCGTTCCTCAATCGGGCCTACTCGCTCAACCTCTCCCGCCTCGACATGGCACTGCTGGCAAAGAAGGCCGAGAACGAGTTCGTCGGCGTGCCCTGCGGAATACTCGACCAGTTCGCGATAGCCTTCGGAAAGCAGGGGCACGCAGTTTTCCTGGACACTGACACGCTGGACTACGAGTACGTACCGTTCCCGGAGGACGTTTCGGTGTTGGTCTTCTACACCGGCGTGAAGAGGGAGCTGGCCTCTTCGGCCTACGCGGAGAGAAGGGCCATCGTTGAAGAAGCGCTGAAGATGCTCGGTAAGAGGACGTCAAAAGAAGTGAGCGAAGGAGAGCTGTCCAAGCTTCCACCCCTCCACGCCAGGTACCTGGGCTACGTTGTGAGGGAAAACGGCCGCGTCCTTGAGGTCAGAGATGCCCTCAAATCGGGCGACATCGAATACGTGGGGGAGCTTCTCACTGCGGCGCACTGGGATATAGCAAGGAACTATGGGGTAAGCTGTGAGGAGCTCGACTTCTTCGTTAGGAAAGTCAATGAGCTCAACGCTTACGGTGCGAGGCTCACTGGAGCCGGCTTTGGCGGTTCGGCAATAGCCCTCGTGGACAGAGAAAAGGCCGAGCAGTTCGGGGAGACAATTCTCTGGGAATACAAGCAGAAGTTCCCCTGGGACGCCCGGTATTTCGTTGTGGAACCTTCTGAGGGGGTCAGGGTATGAGGGCCATCGTTTTCCACGGCAACCTGCAGTACGCGGAGATACCGAAGACCGAAATCCCGAAGGTCATCGAGAAGGCCTACGTTTCGGTAATCAGCTCACTGCTGAAGGAAGAGATTCCATTCGGGCTGAACATAACGGGATACACCCTGGAAATTCTGCCCGACGGAGTTGTCTCCCTCATTAAGGACGGGATAGAGAGCGGGCTCATTGAGGTTGTGGGGACAAGCTACACCCACGCCATACTCCCGCTCCTGCCTCTGGACAGGGTTGAGACCCAAATCCGGAGGGACAGGGAGGTTAAGGAAAACATGCTTGAAGTCTCTCCAGAAGGCTTCTGGCTCCCGGAGCTGGCATACGACCCGATAATCCCTGCAATACTGAAGGACAGCGGCTACAGATACCTCTTTGCAGACGGAGAAGCGATGCTCCTCTCAAGCCACCTCAACTCGGCGATAAAGCCGATAAAGCCGTTCTACCCGCACCTCATAAAGGCCCAGCGCGGGGAGGGTTTTGTCTATCTCAACTATTTCCTAGGTCTGAGGGAGCTAAAGAGGGCAGTTGGCATGACCTTCGGGGGTAAGGTGACGCTGGAGGCCGTAAAGGAAATTGAGGCCGTCCCCGTGTGGGTGGCGGTGAACACCGCGGTGATGCTCGGAATCGGCCACTTCCCCCTCATGAACCCAAGAAAGGTTGCAGGGTGGCTGAGGGGCAGGGAAGACATCCTCCTCTACGGTACAGACATAGAGTTTCTCGGCTACAGAGACCTTGGAGGCTACAAGATGAGCGTAGAGGGGCTTCTGGAGCTCCTGAGGGAGCTGGACGCTGAGCTGTGCCTCCCATCCCAGCTCAAGCACAGCGGGAAGAAGCTCTACCTGAGGACGTCGAGCTGGGCGCCGGACAAGAGCCTGAGGATCTGGGCGGAGGATGAAGGCAACGCAAGGCTCAACATGCTCTCCTGGGGTATGAAGGGCGAGCTGGCGTTTTTAGCGGAGAACAGCGACGCGAGAGGGTGGGAGCCATTGCCCGAAAGGAGATTGGACGCGTTTAAGGCCGTTTATAAGGCCTGGAGGGGTGAAAATGGGAAATCTTAGGAGGAAGGTCTCGATTATTTTGCTCGTGTTGATGGCGGCCTTTTTGATGGCCGACCAGAATCTCCTCCCGCCGAACTACCAGCAGATAATGGAGGAGTTCGGGATAACGGAGACCCAAATGGGTTTGGTGTCAACGATCTTCGTGGCAACAAGCGCATTGATGACAATGATATGGGGCTTCCTCTCCGACATAGGCCAGAGAAAGAAGCTCCTCGTCATCGGCGTCCTCCTCGGCGAGATACCGTGCTTTCTGACAGCCTACGTCCAGAGCTACCCTCAGCTCCTGGCCATGCGCCTCCTCACGGGCATAGGCATAGGCTCCATAATCCCCATCGGCTACTCTCTGATAGCGGACATGTTCGAGGAGGAGAAGAGAGGACGGGGCTACGCCTACATCGAGACGGCCTTTGGCTTCGGAGTGCTGCTCGGAATGATCGTTGCAGGGATGATAGTGGACTGGAGGCCCCCGTTTATACTCGTCTCCGTCCCGAACTTCATCCTTGCACCGCTGTTCTACATCATAGCCGAGGAACCCAAGAGGGGAGAGGGCGAGAAAGAGCTGAAGGAGCTCCTTGAAGCCGGCTACGAGTACAGCTACCGACTGAACAAGGAGGTCATAAAGAAGTCGCTTAAGACGAGAACCAACATCCTGATATTCCTGCAGGGTATTATAGGGACGGTGCCCTGGGGAGTCATAATGTACTGGCTCGTCTCGTTCCTCGAGGTCACAAGGGGGATGGAAAAAGGCACCGCGACCTTCGTGCTTCTATTGATCGGAATTTCCAGCGTGCTGGGAAGCCTCCTCGGCGGATTTGCAGGCGACTACTTTGAGTCAAAGTGGCGTGGAGGGAGGGCCGTCATTACCGGCCTCGCGATATTCATTGGAATGCTCGCCGCCATCGGTATTATCCTATACCCACTCCCCAGCGAGCTCAGCCTTAAGCACTGGGTCGGCCTCGCGCTCTACTCCTTCGGCCTGATACAGTTCGTCTCGTACGCGGGGCCGAACGTGAGGGCCATCGTTTCCCAGGTAAACCTGCCAGAGGACAGGGGAACGGTCTTCGGCCTCTTCAACATCCTCGACAACGTCGGCAAGGCGACGGGCCCGCTCTTTGGTGGCTTCCTGATAGAACTCCTCATGGACATGGGATACTCAAAGGCCCTGGCGTACCAGTACACACTGCTCATAGGTGCCCTCTTCTGGATTCCCTGTGCCGCCGTGTGGCTGTGGATAAAGAAGAGCTATCCCGAGGACAGGGACAGGGTAAAGGAAATACTGAGGAAGAGGGCAGAAGAGCTAAAGAGATCTTAGCCCGTATTTTTTAACCAACTCCTCTTTTATTTCCTTTCTCCGGGCGATTTCTCCGTAAACGTGGGCGCTCCTTCTCGGCCTCCTCTCGAAGGTCTCATAGTCAATCTCTATGAGCCCAAACCTAGGATCAAAGCCCTCTCTCCACTCGTAGTTGTCCATTAGAGACCAGTAGAAGTAGCCGTTAACGTCGTAACCGTCCCCTACGGCCTTGTGGACGTACTGGAGGTGCTGAATTATGAACTCAACCCGCCACTCGTCGTCAAGGGTTGCTATCCCGTTCTCCGTTATGTACATCGGCCTCTGGTAGCGAGACATTGCCTCAATCGCTTTGTAAATCCCCTCAGGATAGACGCTCCAGCCCATCTGGGTCTT
>JAGHBN010000060.1 GCA_021160985.1 Thermococcus sp. | reverse complement strand
GCCCCGATAGCGGCGATGCTCATTCAGGCTGCGATAAGCCGCTCCAGGGAGTTCCTGGCTGACGAAGGAGGTGCAAAGATCAGCGGCAAGCCCTGGGCGCTTGCGAGGGCCCTTATGAAGATCGAGCAGGCCGTCAGGTACAGGCCGATGAGGGAAGGAAACCCCGCAACGGCACACATGTTCATCGTCAACCCCTTCAGGGGGATGAGCATCGCAGAGCTGTTCTCAACGCACCCGCCGACCGAAAAGAGGATCGAGAGGCTCAGGAAAATAGCGGAGGAGATGGGCTACGCGCCCGTCTTCTGATTCAATTTTTATGTAATTCGATGATTCTTTAATTTGACAATTCTTCACTTTCCTTTGTCAGCCCCGCGGACTACCCGACGCACGTCTTCGCCGAGGCTGGTGATTTCCCTGTCCTACTTGCCGGTATAAATTTCTCACAGGTCAACGCTCCTCGTCATCGCGCCATCTATAACGACCGTCGAGCCGAGCATGTACTCAGCTTCCTCGCTCAGGAGGAATGCCACGAGCGAGCCAAGTTCGCTCCACTTCCCAGTCCTGTGGAGGGGCGTCCTTCCAAGCACTTCCCTCTCCCAGGTTTCCTCAAAGGGCTCTCCCCTCGCCTCGGCGACCATCTTGAGGTTCTCCCTCGCACCGGGTGTATCAAAGCTGCCGAGCAGAACGCTGTAGGCCCTTATCCCTTTCCCGCCATAAGTCCTCGAAACGCTCTTCGCCAGCTGGACGAGTCCTGCCCTCGTCACATCTGCCAGAACGAGAGGGGGCATCGGCTCCTTTATCGAGACGGAGTTGAGGTACACGAGAACGCCCTTCATCTTCTTCTCCAGCCATGCCTGAACGAGGAGCGTCGTCAGGTAGCCAGGCGCAACTGTGTGCAGAGCGGAAGCCTCAATCCAGTCGATGTAAGTGGCCTCGTGCAGGAGGCAGGGTTCACAGCGGACGTTTCCGGCGTTCCAGACGAGGGCGTCAACTCCCCCGAGGAGCTCCCAGCTCTTCTTCACAAGGCTTTCAAGGTCTTCCTGACGGTAAAGGTTTGCCCTGACGGCATGAACCTCGCCGTAGGCAGAGAGCTCCTCGAGGGCATTTCTCAGGTTCTCCTCGTTTCTGGAGCTTATCACGACGCGAGCGTTCCTCTTCAAAAGCTCCCGCGCGACGTTGAAGCCTATCCCGCGTGAGGAGGCAGTGACAATGACACCGAGGCCGTTGAGGTCTATTTCAACCGGCATGGGGAGAAGTTGGAACTTGGGAATAAAACGCTTTCCCAAAACTTTATACGGCCACCTCCGAACTGCCAACCATGACCGAGCCAAAGGACATAGTGCTGAAAAAGAGCGAAGAGGTCGAGGGGCTCCCCGTCAAGGGCCCCTGGCCCGACGAGGTTTCCAGTCTTGAGGAAGTTCTCGATTATTACGAGAGGATAGGCTTTCAGGCGACGCACCTTGGAAAGGCGATAGGAATATGGCGAAAGGTCGAGGAGAAACGCGCCAAGGGCGAGGAGGTCCGCGTTTTCCTCGGATACACCTCGAACATAATCTCCTCCGGCCTGCGCGAGATAATCGCGTGGCTCGTGAAGGAGGGCAAGGTTGACGTTATAGTGACGACTGCCGGCGGAATCGAGGAGGACTTCATAAAGGCCCTAAAGCCCTTCATCCTCGGCGACTGGCATGTGAACGACGCTCTGATGCGCGAGAAGGGCATAAACAGAATCGGCAACATCTTCGTGCCCAACGACCGCTACATAGAGTTCGAGAAGTACATGATTCCCTTCTTCGAGCGGGTTCTTGAGATGGAGCGCGAAGTTGGAAAGCCCCTGACGGCGAGCGAGTTCATCCACGAGATGGGTCGCTACATGGACGAGAAGCTCGGAAAGGAGAAGGAGCGCAGCGTCATCTACTGGGCCTACAAGCGGAACGTCCCGATTTTCTGCCCGGCCATCACCGACGGCTCAATCGGGGACATGCTCTACTTCTTCAAGGAGGAGCGCGGGGACAGGAAGCTCATCATAGACATCGCCAACGACATCGTGAAGCTCAACAACCTCGCGGTTACCGCCAAGGAGACTGCCTCGATAATCCTCGGTGGCTCTTTGCCGAAACATGCGATAATCAACGCCAATCTGTTTCGGGGGGGAACAGACTACGCGATTTACGTCACCACCGCAGTCCCGTGGGACGGCTCTCTGAGCGGCGCGCCGCCGAGCGAGGGCGTCAGCTGGGGCAAGATAAGGGCCAAAGCCGACTACGTCGAAATCTGGGCCGACGCAACGCTCGTCTTCCCGCTGCTGGTGTGGAAGGTGATGAAGGGGTAGTTTGCACTGTCACTGTAAACCTTTTTAAATATCTTTGCAGTGAAAGTGCAAAATCTTTATAAATACCTTTAATACCCCCTCGTTTTTGTGCACTCCCTGGAAGTCCACCCACTCCTCCAGCCGCCGCACGTCCTCCAGATCCCTGACAAGCGTCTCGACATCTACGTTTACGCCCTTCTTCTTC
>JAGHBN010000027.1 GCA_021160985.1 Thermococcus sp. | reverse complement strand
TGAAGAAGTGATTTCTTCTTCCCTTCTTTTTCTGTTCTGAATGCTCTTGTCCAAGCTAAGAAGGTAAAAACAAAAGTCATCCCTTTGTCCAGTAGTCCTTTTCCTCCACCATAGCCCTTATCATTTCATCCTCGTCCCTGAACATAGTCCTTCTCGACGGGTTCTGCATACCGTAGAACTCCATGAACGGGCTCGGGCGCCTCTTGAAGGGGTAGTAGAGGTATATCGCTGCGAGCGTCCTGTAGGCCTCAGCCATCTCACTCACGACCCCGGCGGAGACTCCCTCCGCGTAGTGGTAGACTGCTATCGCTTTGCTCACGTCAACGAGGTTGAAGTCCCTCTCGACGAGCTGGCGCCTCAGTATCTCCGTGGCCTGCTCTATGTCCTCCCTGTCGAGCTCGTCCACCTCGTTCCCGTCGAGGAGGTGCTTTATCTTGATCTTCTTGATGTTGGGGTTCTTGGCCACCTGGTTGTCGTACTCAGCCACGACCCACCAGTCGTCCAGAGCCCCTGGGTCGAGGACGGTGAAGTGCTCGCTAAGCTTGTTGTAGAAGTCCCTAACCCTGTGGTAGTACTCCTCCTCGTGGCCCGTCATCGGGTAGCTGAGGTAGACGAGGGGCTTCTCGTGCTCCCTGAATATAAGGTCGAGGAAGACCTCGGGGGGATGCCTGATGCCGAACTGGAGCACGTAGCGAACCTCCAGACCCTCCCTCTTGAGTTCGTGGACTAGGGTCTTGACGTGGTTTATGGCGTCTTCCCTCCACATAACGAGCGTCGTCAGCTTTATGTTGTCCGGGTTCTCTCCAAAGCGCTCGAACCATTCGGGGTCGCCGATGATGCGCCTTCTGACCGAAAGAACATCGTCCAGGAGGATTATCACGCGGTTAGGCTTCAGGAGCTTCAGGTTGCTCGCTGTAAATCCAATAACGCTCCCGCTGCCCCAGCGGAAGAGGCTCGGGGTCGACACTATGTGAACCCGCTTTTCGCTGTCTTCTATCTCTTTTCTGATTCTCTCGAAGGCTCTGTCCCGTATTTCGTTCATTAAATCCTGGTGATTTATTGCAAAGTCCAGAACGTTTTTGCGGGTTATTTTCACGCCGCTCTCCTTTCCAACTTCGCGGATGTAATCGAAAACGTGGTAGTAGCTGTACTCATTTTCATCAACTTTTTCAAGCGCCATTTCCAGGTATTCGTCTCTTCCGTTTAGAGGGGGACCGGTAACCAGAATAACCTCCTTCATACCCTCACCTGGCTCTTATTGGACGAAACCTTTAAATACTATTCCCTGCAAAGGTGGGAATGCAGTGGTTCTTCTGTTCTAAACACATACCAGCAGGGGTGTTGTAATTGGCTGAGAAACTAAAGGGAACGACTACGGTCGGCATTGTATGTAGGGGCGGCGTAGTCTTGGCTGCGGACATGAGGGCGTCCCTTGAAAACATGGTGCTCTCAGATAGTGTTACGAAGATTTTCCAGATAGACGACCACCTGGCCCTTGCAGGGGCTGGTAGCGTCGGCGATATCCTCAGCCTTGTCAGGCTTCTACGGGCTGAGGCAAAGCTGTACAGGGCAAGGGCAGGTAGGGAGATGAGTGTTAAGGCTCTCGCAACCCTGACTTCTAACATCCTTCATGGAAACCGCTTTATGCCGTACTTTGGGTGGTTCCTGGTAGCGGGTTACGATTCAAAGCCCGCCCTCTACTCCATAGACATGGCCGGTGGAATTACGGAAGATAAGTTCACCGCCGCCGGATCGGGAATGGAATTTGCATTCTCGATACTTGAGGAGGGCTTTAAAGAAGGAATGTCCCTGGAGGAAGGCATAAGGCTTGCCCTAACCGCAATGAAGGCCGCCACAAGAAGGGACGTCTTTACGGGTGGCGGTGTTCTCCTGGTTTCGGTAACTAAGGATGGCTACAAGGAGTACTCAAAGGAGGAACTTGAAGCGCTTCTTGAGTGAGGTGGTGGAATTGATAAGGCGTGAAAGCTCTGTCGACGAGATTCTCAGGGAGATCAGGGAAGTCATATCCCAGATGGTCCCCCCATCAGCTAGGATAACCGATGTGGAGTTTGAGGGGCCGGAACTCGTAATCTATGTCAAGAACCCGGAGGCAATAATGGAAGACGGAGACCTCATAAAAAACCTCGCCAAGGTTCTCAAGAAGAGGATAAGCGTCCGTCCAGACCCGGATGTTCTCATTCCTCCCGAGCATGCGGAGGAAATGATTAAGGAGCTGGTTCCGAAAGAAGCTGAAATAACGAACATAAGCTTTGACCCCTCCGTCGGGGAGGTTCTCATAGAGGCCAAGAAGCCGGGCCTCGTGATAGGGAAAAACGGTGAGACGCTCCGTCTTATAACCCAGAAAGTCCGCTGGGCGCCCAAGGTCATAAGGACCCCCCCTCTCCAGAGCCAGACCATCTACTCGATAAGGCAGATACTCCAGGTCGAGAGCAAGGACAGGAGGAAGTTCCTCAGACAGGTCGGCAGGAACATCTACCGCAAGCCGGAAGTCAAGAGTGAGTGGATACGCATAACCGGACTTGGCGGCTTCCGTGAGGTTGGTAGAAGCGCCCTTCTCGTCCAGACAAACGAGAGCTACGTCCTGGTTGACTTCGGCGTCAACATAGCTGCCCTTCGCGACCCCAAGAAGGCTTTCCCGCACTTCGACGCACCCGAGTTCCGCTACGTGCTCAATGAGGGGCTTCTGGACGCCATAATAATCACCCACGCGCACCTCGACCACAGCGGCATGCTGCCCTACCTCTTCCGCTACAACCTCTTCGACGGTCCAATCTACACGACGCCACCGACCAGGGACCTGATGGTCCTCCTCCAGCAGGACTTCATTGAAATCCAGAAGATGAACGGCGTCGAGCCTCTCTACCGCCCGAAGGACATCAAGGAGGTCATAAAGCACACAATAACGCTCGACTACGGCGAGGTCAGGGATATATCACCCGACATGCGCTTGACCCTCCACAACGCTGGCCACATCCTCGGCTCATCGATAGTCCACCTCCACATAGGCAACGGCCTCCACAACATAGCGATAACCGGAGACTTCAAGTTCATTCCAACCAGGCTCTTTGAGCCGGCTGTGAGCAGGTTCCCGCGCCTCGAGACCCTCGTTATGGAGTCCACATACGGGGGAAGCAACGACTACCAGATGCCGAGGGAGGAGGCGGAGAAGAGGCTCATAGAGGTCATCCACCAGACCATCAGGCGCGGCGGAAAGGTGCTCATCCCCGCGATGGCAGTCGGTAGGGCCCAGGAGATAATGATGGTGCTCGAGGAGTACGCCCGCGTTGGCGGCATAGAGGTGCCGATTTACCTCGACGGAATGATCTGGGAGGCAACGGCAATCCACACTGCCTATCCGGAGTACCTCAGCAGGCACCTGCGCGAGCAGATATTCCACGAGGGCTACAACCCGTTCCTCAACCCGATATTCAAGAGCGTTGCCAACAGCAGAGAGAGGCAGGATATCATCGACAGCGGTGAACCTGCGATAATCATAGCGACTTCGGGTATGCTCGTCGGCGGGCCGAGTGTCGAGTACTTCAAGCAGCTCGCCCCAGACCCGAAGAACAGCATAATATTCGTCAGCTACCAGGCTGAGGGAACCCTCGGAAGGCAGATTCAGCGGGGACTGCGCGAGATACCTCTCGTCGGGGAAGACGGCAGGACGGAAGTCGTCCCCGTGAACATGGAGGTCTACACGATAGACGGCTTCTCAGGTCACGCGGACAGGAGGGAGCTGATAAGCTACATCGCGAGGCTCAGGCCAAGGCCTGAGAGGGTGATAACGGTTCACGGCGAGGCCCACAAGTGCCTTGACCTCAGCACGAGCATTCACAAGAAGTTCAGCCTTTCAACGCGCGCCCCCAACAACCTCGACGCAATAAGGCTGAAGTGATGGGCATGGAAGTCCGCTGTCCTTCGTGCGGGATGGGGTATTCTTCCCTCATTCCCCCCATCTGTTCTTGCGGCCAGAGACTCGAGATAACCTACGACTACGAGGGGATTGATGCATCGAAATGGGCTGGGAGAAGGCCCGGGGTCTGGAGGTATTCCGAGCTTCTGCCGCAGGTGAGGGAAAGGGTAACCCTCTACGAAGGCGGCACGCCCCTTATAAAATCAAAACTCGGCGAGGAGCTGGGCCTGAACGTTTACCTCAAGGATGAAACCCGTAATCCCACGGGCTCCTTCAGAGACCGGCTTGCCACGGTGGCGGTGTCCTATGCTCTCCCGTACGTTGAAAACGGGTTTGTGATAGCGAGCAACGGAAACGGGGCGGCGTCATTGGCGGCATACGCTTCCAGGGCGGGCAGAGAGGCGTACGCAGTGGTTCCGAAACTCATAGAGAGCGGCAAGCTCGCCCAGATAGTGGCCCTTGGGGCCAAGGTTATACGCTACGGTCAGACGGTTGACGAGGGAATAGACTACGCGGAAGGGCTCGCCGAGGGGAAGGGCCTCTACAACATAACTCCCGAGAGCAACATGATTGGCCTGGAGGGCCAGAAAACGATAGCTTTCGAGCTCTGGGAGGAGCTGAGGCCGACACACGTTATAGTGCCGACGGGAAGCGGCAGCAACATCTACAGCATCTACAAGGGGTTTGCGGAGCTGAGAAAAATCGGCCTTCTTGATGAGCTCCCGAAGCTGATAGCGGTTCAGGCTGAGAAGTGTTCCCCGATAGCGAGTGAGGTTCTTGGTGTGGAGCCGAAGGTTGAGGTCACCAAGGCACTCGCCCTATACGTCAAAAGCCCCCTCATGAAGGAGCTGGCTGTGGAGGCAGTTTCAAAGAGCGATGGGACTGCGGTTCTGGTGGGGGAGGACGAGCTCGACCTCGGGCAGAAACTCCTTGCAAAGGAGGGAATATTTGCGGAGTACGCCTCCTCTGTAGTCGTTCCGGCCCTCCTTGAGCTGGTGGAGGAAGGTTACTTCGAGAAGGACGACAGAATAGCCGTTGTGATAACGAGCTCCGGTCTCAAGGGGCACTACTCGGAGAGCCGCGAAAAGTTCGCTATAGGTGGGACGAAGCTGGAAATCCTGAGGATGCTGCGGGATAAGACAATGTATGGATATGAGATATGGGAAGCCCTTGAAAAGCCCGTAAAATATCAGGCTGTCTACCAGCACCTCCGCGAGCTCGAAAGCATGGGCCTCATTGAGGAGGCAAAGCACAGGGGCAGGAGGGTCTACTACAAGCTCACGAGAAGGGGGCTTGCCCTGCTGGAGAGCCTTGAAAAGTGATGCGCTGAATCTCCGAAAGTTTTTAAAGCACCTTTTAAGACCTACCGATAGGTGAAAGAAGTGAAGCTGGCCATCGAGCACAAGTTCTCACTCACGGTTTACGCATGGGGACTGATAACTGGTATCATAAGCGGTGCACTAGCTACGAAGTTCGAAGGAGGATGGATAGTCGGCCTTCTGATGTACGTGTTCATAGACAAGTTCGTTATGGCGGTAGTTAAGGAGCTTCCGCCCGACGTGCCCGACGAGAGGGCAATACTCAAGAAGGGCTTCTGGGGCTGGGCCCTTTTCTGGCTGTACTTCACCATGCTCTCCTACTCGCTCTTGACGAACTTCCAGCCCGTCTGCTATTCCAACCAGAGCCTCCTCTGCAAGATGATGCAGAGCGGGAATACAAGCGTCAACCGTGTTGTAAACTTCACGGGGTGATTTCATGGAGGAACTCAAGAAGGCGGTTGCAAAAAAGGCTTTGGAGTTCATTGAGGACGACATGGTGGTCGGCCTGGGTACGGGATCAACCACCGCATACTTCATTGAGTACCTCGGCAAGCTCATAATGGAGGAGGAGCTGGAGGACGTCTACGGCGTTCCGACATCATATCAGGCGAGGCTTTTGGCCCTCGAGAACGGAATCCCTGTCGTCGGCCTCGATGAAGTGGATGCCATAGACATAGCCGTTGACGGTGCGGATGAAGTTGACCCCCACCTCAACCTCATAAAGGGCCGCGGTGCAGCTCTGACCATGGAGAAGATAATCGAGTACCGCGCTGGGACTTTCCTCGTCCTCGTTGACGAGAGCAAGCTCGTCGAGAGGCTCGGCCAGAAGATGCCCGTCCCCATCGAGGTTATTCCTGCGGCCTGGCGCGCCATAGCGGAGGAGATAGAGGTCTTCAATGCAACTGCAGAGCTCAGGATGGCCGAAAAGAAGGACGGCCCAGTCGTTACCGACAACGGCAACTTCATCCTCGATGCCAGGTTCCACCACATAGAGGACCCCCTTGACCTCGAGATAGAGCTCAACAACATCCCTGGAGTCGTTGAAAACGGCATCTTCGCAGATATCGCCGACATAGTCCTCGTCGGCACGAAAGACGGCGTTAAGAGGATGGAGCGCTGAAGTTTTTCTTTTCTGCAACCTTTGAGAAGGGCTGGCGAACAAGCTTTGCTAGGCAAAGCTTGACCAAGGAAACTTTTCTTTCGAAAAGTTTCATCAAGGAGTGTTCCCCTGTAAAAAAGAGCATGGAGAAATTTCGTGCACTCTTTGATTGCTACTCTACCTGTGGGTTTTTGATGCC
>JAGHBN010000008.1 GCA_021160985.1 Thermococcus sp. | reverse complement strand
GCCTACGTCGTCGTTGCCTGTCCGCGCGTTCCGATAGACGACTACGAGAACTGGAGGAAGCCGGTACTGACGCCGCCCGAGGTAGAGATACTTCTCGGTATGCGCGAGGACTACGAGTTCGACGAGATAACCGGGGCCGAGAGAAAAGAGGATGAGCCCCTGGGGGTCTCGCTCAGGCCGTGAGGTGGGAGCATGGACGCAGATGTTTTCTTATTCGCATTCTCAATTTTTCTCCTGGTGCTCGTCTACTACGGTTTTATTAAAACATCTTTTGAAGTGTTCACGTACAGAAAGCCATCCAATGGCATCCTTCTCCTTGTTTCGCTGATTTCTGTCCCCATATCTCTCCTGGTCAGTTATTTCCTGGGTTTCCTTATCCTTCTCGCTTTCCTGGCCTGCCAGCGTCTTTCCGTCAGGGAGGTCATTGTGGTGGCGCTGACCACGCAGTTCGGTTTTATGATGGGCATGGCAGTGGTGATGCTGTTCCTAACAGGAATCGGTTTTGTATTCGATATCCCTGCCTTCAAAATGACGATGTCTCCCGAGGATATAATGCGCTTTTTGAGAAACTCCTGACGGAAGCTTGGAAGTCAAATCTGGCTGAACGGTCCACGCCTTCCGGAAGGGGGAGCTCATTGCTCGAAATCCTGACACTTTCCCAAAATGAAGCTAGGCTGGACTACAGGAGGGATTTAATGACTCTGATGGCGTCTTCCTTTGTCTTAACGTTGATGGTTAAGTCTTTCTCTTCCGCAATACTCTGAATCATTTTTCTCCTCGGAAACTCTCCGAGGAACCTGAGCATCGTGTTGTAAACCTCTTCGGCGTCGCCGCTTATTTTAAGTTCTTCCAAGGCATGTACAATTGCGTTGAGCATTATGCTCAGGAATTCGTACTTTTTCCTCAACATATCAACGAGCTCTTGAGCCATATCACTTCCCGAGGTATTCCTCGATGGCGCTCAACATCTCCTCAATATCAGTTGATTCCAGTGGAAGGTGGAGAGCAATCACTAAGTTATAGATAAAAATCTTTGCCGCAAACTCCCCGAAGAGTTCTTTGAGAGCATTGTAGAACTTTCTAGGGTCTTCTTCAATTATCTCAATCCCTTTGCCGTACTTCGAGTTGAGATAGGCAGATATGGTTGGCTCAAATGGACGCCCAAACCTCTGGAGGATTTCTCTTGCCGCCGCCGTGACCATTGCGGAACCAACGCGGAGCTCAGACAAACCTGATCCCCCCTTCCGTTATCCTGAACTCCCTAAGAATTCCCAAATGGTCGGAGTGCCGGGACTTAAGGACTAACAGGTAGCGTCTGATGCTATCACCGGATTTTTTGGGGAGTTCGTAGTCAAGAATCGTTATGCTATCCATTAGTGTGCTGAAACCTGCTGAGGGCAGTGCATTCGGGTCTTGGGGAATGTATGTCATTATGAACGTTATGTCTTTCTCCTTGGCGAGGAGCTGCAGGTACCTCAGGGCCCTTATAAAGTCCTTCTCATCCATGTGGCTCTTCATTGCCGAGATGGAGTCTATAAACAGAACGTCTGAGAGGTTTTCATTCATAAGGTTCTTTATGAGGGCATAATACTGCAGAGGCGTCATGGCCTCAGGGACCAACGAGACCACTCTAAAGTGATCCGCCAATCCCAGCCTCTCCATGGTCTCGGAGAGGGCCCCCGGCACTTCTTCAAAGGTCACATAGAGTACGTTTAATCCCTGCTTCGCCATGTTTGACGCGATCGTTAAGGCGAATATCGTCTTGCCGCTCCCCGTCGGCCCCGCTATTAGGTTGATGCTTCCCCTGTAGAAGCCTCCACCTATGAGCTCATCAAACTCGGGGATTCCAGTTTTAATCCGCTCCCTTGTGCTTATCTCCCTTCCAGTAAACTCTAACTCTGGAGTGGATATAACGTCTATGCCGTATTCCGTTATGACGTACTCGTAGGTGCTCTTGGTTATCTTCCTTCCACGCATCTTTGGTATCGTCAAATACCGCTTGATCACCTCTCTCTGCCTTTCCATCTCCAGCACGATGACGCCGTCAACAACGAACTCCTCAACACCGAAGCCTACCCGCTTCTCCCCGTAGGGTATCTCATCAATAAGTATGGCCAGAGCGTTAAGCGTGTTTACAATGCGCCCTATTATTGAATGGAGAAACGACCTCAGCATTTCTACTCCAAAAATCTGGCCCAGAACCGTCACAGAGTCAAAGACAATTATGTCCGGTTTCCAGTCCACGAAATCCTGAATCAGGAAGTCAAGAAAGTCGCTCATCTCCTCCTTTGGTATTGTGAGCATGTCGTAGAACCTGAAGAGCCCTTTGTTCTCCATATCCTTGAAGTCCACCCCGCTTTCCAGTGCGTTCTTATAGAACTGTCTCTTGGTCTCAGCGAAGGACACGTAGGCTCCTTTAAGACCCTTCTTCATGCTGTTATCAAGGATGTGGATGACTAGGTGAGTTTTTCCGGTTCCCGGGTTTCCCGCTATTAAAACGCTCGTGCCCCGTGAGAAACCCCCAGATAAAGCTTTGTCAAGCCCTGATATGCCTGTAGGTATGAGTTCCATTCTCCTCCCCACATTCCCTTAAGTTAACTCAAAGTATAAATAAATTTCGACTTTCAAACCAAAACCCTCATAAGCTTTAATATTCCCGGGGCGTAGTGAGGGCAGGGAACGCGGTGAGGGGGATGAAAAAGAAGCACCTCGCGATGCTCCTCTCAAGGCTCGAAGGCTTCCCCGAGCCGAAGCCCGAGCTTGAGCAGTACCGCACGCCCGGCGATGTGGCGGCGGAACTGCTCTGGTTAGCGTATTCCTTCGGCGATATCGAGGGAAAAGCCGTGGCAGACCTCGGGGCGGGAACGGGGGTTTTAAGCGTTGGGGCGGCCCTCCTCGGGGCGGGGAAAGTCTACGCTGTTGAGGTCGATGCAAAGGCCGTTGAAGTCGCGAAGAGGAACGCCTGCTCGCTTGGGATGGAGGAGAAAATTGAGTTCGTAAACGCTGACGTCACGGAGTTTGACCGACGCGTTGATACGGTTGTAATGAACCCGCCCTTCGGGAGCCAGAGGAAGCACGCAGACAGGCCCTTTCTCCTCAAGGCATTCGAAGTGGCGGACGTGGTTTATTCGATTCACCTGGCAAAAGGGGAAGTTAGAAATTTTTTGGAGGCCTTTTCAAGAGAACACAACTTCATTCCAAGGATTCTCACAACGGTTTATTTTGAAATCCCTGCCCAGTTTTTCTTCCATAGAAAGCGGTTGGAAAGAATTACCACTGACTTGTACCGGTTGGAGAGAGTCCATTTTTTCGAAAAACATTTAAACTTTAAAGGCCATCATCTTCGGGGGTGAATAAAATCAATGAAGCCCTCTCAAAGATGAGAGAGCTCGCCCTTTCGTGGGACCTTAAAGAAGCAGTTGAGTTCGCTAAAACCGAGGAGGGTTTAAAGGCTCTTTCGGAGCTCCTCCGGGACAGGAATCCCAGAGTTAGATTTAGGGCCCTATCCGTTCTCAGCAGGGTGGTGGATGAGGCAACGTCTGAAAGGAAGCGCCTCCTTGAACTGTTCTTTGACCCCTTGATGCTCCTCCTGGAGTCTGGGGATGAAAAAGTGTGCGTGAGGGTTCTGCCGATCCTGAAGCGCCTCCTTGAGAGGGCCCACCTCGGGAGGAGCGAGTTTGAGAGGCTGATACAGTCCCTGTTCTCCTTGGCTGAGAAGGGTGATGGGATAATCTGGAACGAGGTCGTGGAGGTGCTCAAGGCCACTCCCATCACCGTCATGCCGAGTGGAGCGGGCTCCGTGGCGAGGAACTACCTCAACTCGGAAAACCTCAGAACGGCCGTAGCTGGCGCGTACATCATTGTCCGTGAAGGTGATACCCTCCAGGGCATCAGCGCTGATTTTCTTGACGTGCTGGGACGTGCGCTTAAGTCCAACGATCCAATTACAGTGGAGCTAGTGTTGATGACTATAAACGGGATTCTCCGAACTCCCCCGGTTTATCCATTCGATGTTCTGCTCCTCGGGCTGGTGCCTCACCTGAGGTGGCTCTCCGTACAGGGGAGTGATATCACCATCAGGTATGGGGCCAAGAAGGCGCTCGGCACGGTATTAAACAAGCTCAGGGAGTACTACCAGAAGAACCTCTGGGATGCCGAAAGGGGCATAAAGTACCTTGCTGAGGGAGGCATAAAGGACGACACCCTCCTGATAGCCTCACTGGTAGGAGACCCCTCTATACTCCTGAGTGGGGAAGAGGGCCCAAATTTTGGCGACGTCCTCGGTGAAAACGAGGGGATGGGTGGCAGAGAACTTTAAAAGCCCCTCTTCTTAATTCATTAACATGGGAAAACTCAAGCTCAGCGACAGGCAGCTGTATGCCCTTCTGGAGGCAGTTAAGCTTGGTGAGGAGGTTAAGCCAAGCCAGAGCGCTAAGAGGAAGGCGTTTTCAAAATATAAAATCGAAGGCTGGGAGAACTCCAAGCTAACCGGGATTTTCTACTCCATCCAGCGCAGGCTCGGCCTGATAGACGAGATAATCGAAGAGCTAGTCGGCGTTTCACCCCTGATTCTAGACCCCTGGCTGAGGGCAGCGCTGAGAGTCGCCCTCGATGTGGCCGTTTTCAGGGATCCGAACGAAAAGACGCTCCAGCACCTCAAGGGCCTCGCCCAGTTTCTGTCAAAGAAAACGCATCCCTTTGTGGGCTATTACTACTACGACATCCTTCCCAGGGTTCTCGAGTACGTGCCCGTCATTGACAGCGAGGAAAAGGGGCTTAAGTGGGACTACCTCTTCCCGGAATGGTTCATAGCGAGGATGAAAAAGATGCTCGGAGACGAGGCCGAGGAGCTCCTTAAAAGCCTAAACGAGACCCTTCCAACGAGCATCCGCGTCAACCGACTGAAGGCTAGCGTTGAGGAAGTCGAGGCCTACCTTGAGAGAAAGAACGTCAGGTTTGAGAGGAGCGAGAGGGTTGATACCGTTCTCAGAATCCTCGACCCGTTCAACCCGGAGTGGCTCTTCAACAAGGGGTTTGCCTTAGCCCAGGAGGAAGCTGCGGCCGTTGCCTCGCTGGTTCTCGCTCCGGAACCCGGTGAGACCGTGGTTGACCTGGCAGCTGCCCCCGGAGGGAAAACAGCCCACATGGCAGAGCTGATGAAAAACGAGGGCAAGATCTATGCCTTTGACGTTGATTCGGCGAGGATTAAGCGCATGAAAGAGGTTCTCAAACGCACGGGCGTTGAAATTGCCGAGACTATAAAGGCTGACGGCAGAAAAGCTCCAGAAGTCCTCGGCGAGGAAATCGCCGACAGGGTTATGCTCGATGCGCCCTGCACAAGCGACGGGACGATAGCGAAGAACCCCGAGCTGAGGTGGCGTCTCCGCGAGAAGAACATCCCGAAGGTTGTGGCCCTCCAGAGGGAGCTCATTGAGAGTGCCTGGAGGCTTCTGAAGCCCGGGGGGAGGCTCCTCTATTCCACATGCTCGATGCTCCCGGAGGAGAACGAGGAGGTTGTGAAGTGGTTCCTTGAGAGACACGATGACACGAGGCTCCTCCCCATTAACGGCCCCTACGACCCGGGTTTCTTGGAGGGAACGATGAGGGCCTGGCCCCACAGGCAGGGGACGATTGGCTTCTTCTACGCGCTGATAGAAAAGGAGAAATAAGGGTTCAGCCTTCTTTTTCCACCTTCACCCTCAGCTCCTCCGCGAACCAGTTGACCCTCTGCGGGAACGGTATCTCAATCCCGGCCTCGTCAAGGGCCTCCTTTACCCTCTGGACTATCTGAGTCCTCACGTCAAACCACTTCTCGCTCGGCGCCCAAGCTCTTATGGCTATGTTGACGCTGTTGTCCCCCAGATTGTCCACAAAGACGGCCGCTTCGGGCTCCGCGAGCACGTAGGGCATCTCGTTGAGGGTCTTCTTTATGACCTCTATGGCCTTCCCGGCGTCCTCCTTGTAGGCTATGCCCACTGTTATGTCAACCCTCCTCGCCGGATACTTCTGGAGGTTCTTTATCTCGCTGTTGAAGAGCTTCTCGTTTGGAATTCTCACGAGGAGACCGTCCCACGTCCTTATCCTCGTGGAGAGGATTCTGATGTCGTGGACGATTCCGGAGTAGCCGGCGACTTCAACGGGGTCGCCTATCCTGAGGGGCTTGTCGAAGTACATGAATATTCCCGAGATGAAGTTTGAAACGACGGTCTGGGATGCAAAACCGAGGACGATACCCGTTATCCCAGCTGCGGCCAGTATTGTCGTTAGTCTGCCGGTGAAGCCCGCTATGTTGAGTGCTATGAAGAACGCCAGCGTGACGACCAGATAGTAGAAGAGCTTTGCCTTAACCTGCACCTCTGGTAGCTTCTGCCTGGAGGAGCTCATTATCATGTAGTCCTTTGCCTTCTTGGCGAAGAGATATGAAAAGTAAAACACCAGGAAGGCGGTTAGCAGGTTGCTTACGCTCGTTCCGGCGATCGTATATTCGAGCACGCCCAGGGTGGTGAGGCTGTAAACTGCCGAAATAACTACTATCAAGTTGTGCAGCGTTGAGGCGGTCTCTTCGTTGATTATCCACACGTACCTGGTGCTTCTGGACAGGTTGAGCAGATACCTCCTGAAAAGCCTGGCTATTACAAGTCCTATTGCAAGGGTTAAAACGGCCTTTACGACTGCACCCAGGGTCAGCGTGAGGAGCAGCTCCTCCCCGAGAATCCCCTGCTCCCAGAATGAAGCTGTCGTGTTCATGTTCACCACCTCATAAGGAAGTTTGGAAGGGACAGCCCTTCTCCCACCGCTTTTAGTCCGTCCTTAGGAGGCCTGCCCGTGTTGTTGACCTCGGAGTTATTGTCCTTTATCGTGACGATTAAGAGGGGATAGTAGGCCCTTGCCTCCTCGTAGTACATGGAGGTTTTCCGTATCGGAATCACTACCCTTTCAAGGTACTTCCACTCCGGGGAGGGGTTTGAAACTATAAGCTTTGCCGCTCCCGTTGAATCGGGCTCCTTAGCATAGAACGGGCTGACGTGATAGCGGCAGATTACTCCGGCTTCCAGCGTGCCGTAGAGGGCATACTTCTCCCTTCCTACCATAAAGTGGTCTATAGTAAGCTCGCCTACTTTAACGTCTATCTCCACAGGGGCTTCGATGAAGCCGACTAGAGAATCGCGGGGAGGAACAACTAGGGGATCCTTAAACTTCACCATAAGGAGCTTTACGCCGTAGCCTGTCGCGGGAGCCGGGAGTACCTTGAGTTTTTCCCGGTTGTTTTTTATTATTCTCTCAACATCATCCCGCTTGTACCTTACCAGGCTCTCCCTCTCTTCGAGGAGGTGAATTTTTTTATCGCCAACTTTGATGAACTGGGTTTTTAGTTCGTGCTCGCCGAACATGGGTAAAAATAGTGTAGGAAAGATTTAAAGTTTGCCTGCTAGCTGGTTTCCTCGAGCTTTATATCAACAAGCTTTGCGTGGATGTACATACCTCCGCCGCCGGGCATGGTAAGCGAGGCGGTTACCTCAAGGGGAAACGGGAGTTCTGGTGCAACTATCGTACCTCCGTTGGCCTGGGCCAGCCCGCCCTGCACAACGCCGCTCCATATTATCTTGTAAGTCTCAAACTCCATACCCGCGAGGGTAACGCTACCGTCCTTTTCCACGGTGTAGCCGTCGCCGTTTGAGGTTAAATCCACCCATGTAAGGACGTCGCCGTAAATACCGCCGTAGAAGCCCGTCGGATAGCTCCATATCATGTTGTACTGTTGGAAGTCATCGCTTATGATGCCACAGCTTAAATCTCCCTCTATACCATTGTCGTCCGCCGAGTAGTGACAGTTCGGGCCTGTAATCTCGACCTTTATGTTGTCTGGACCCTCTACCATGTCCCAGACGCTGGGAGTCCACAGGATTCCGGAAGTGTATTCGTCGAGATACTCAGTGTAGACCGTGTAGTTGTAGGTTTCACCTCCAATGTTGAGAATGGCGTAGAGAGCATAAACGTCCTCTCCATTGAGCTCGGTTTTGTAGTAACCTTTTCTAATGAGCATTCGGACGTGAGAACCACCGGAGACGTGATAGTCCGCATCGAAGGTTACCTCCTTCACAACGTAGTCCCTGCCGTTTATGGTTATTGGTTCACTCGCGTCCCATGCCAGCTCCCAGTTGTCAGATAAGCTTTCACTCGGGGTTTCCGTTGAAGTTGGGGTCTCTGTTTGGGTTTCCGTGGAGGTTTCGCTTTCTCCAGATGAAGTGCTCTGTTCTATTTGGACATTTATCTCCTCGAACTCCTCCGATACCTTCAGGTCTTCCAGTTTCAGCTTTGAGTAGTAGCTCCCCTCCCCCATCTGGCTGAAGGTTCCCTCGGTCTCCACCGGTATCGGCAGCTCCGGAGCTATCGTTGCCTTTCCCTGTCCCCTAGCTTCGCCAAACGCCCAGCTCCACTCGACGTTGCTCACTTTGAGGCTCTTTCCTCCGAAGCTCACGGTCCCATCGGGGTCAATTTTGTAGTTGTATCCAAGGCCCATGAATGAGAAGCTGTACTCGTCCGGTTTTGATAGGTCGTGCCCTTCAAGCCCGCTCCAGGCGCCAGAGCCCACCATCGCTATCCATCCCTGGAGTGTGGAGCTCGACACGCCCTCCATTACGGTCTCAAAATCTCCCTCTTGGTACGGAAGCTCCGAATACTCACCTATAGCCGCGGGGTTGCTCCAGTAGAAGTAGTTGCCGCCGTACGATGCCTCAATAACGGCGGTTGTTCCCGACATCATCGCTCCAAAGTCCGGGAAGGGGGATAGGAAGTAAGCGTCGGTATCTTCCGTTCTCTCCTTTGTGAGTACGAGGTACTCGAGAGGTCCATTCATGTCGGGGTCGTTCAGAGGGGTTATCTTCCCGTAGTAGGAGAAGAGGTTGTACTCTCCCAAATCCTTCTTTCCGTTGTCGTCGGAGTACATGTGCGCCTTCATGTAGCCCCTCTGCTTTATGACCTGGTAGGAGCGCTCCTCCTCCCCGGAGATCTTGACCGTAAACGTGTACTTTATGTAGCTTATGTAATAGTTTTGGTCGTTAATCTGCACTGGGTTGTAGGCGTCCCAGGGAGTCTGCCAGGTTGAAACGCTGGATTCTCCTCCAATGGAACTGCTGGTTTCGTGTGTCTCCTCGCTGCTCTCCGGATACGTTTCGCTGGGGGAAGTTTTCTCTTCCCCGCCGCCCCCGATACAACCGCTGGCCACTACGCTAAAAATCAAAATCAGTGCCAATAAAACGGCAAATTTTCCATTTTTTGTCATATCAATACCCCCTGTTGGATCATCCCCCGGTTGTGTGAACAATGAAAAGTTCATTCTGCAGAGTAAAGCCAGAAGCCTCCAGTCTCTCCCGAGACGAGCATGACTTTTCCATCATCGCTCAGCTTTATGTATCCAAGCGAATCGCCGGGAACCTTTACGCTGAAGACCTCGTGGAAGTCATCGAGCGAATAGCAGTGGATTACGCCATTGCTCGCGGTGATTACAAAGTTCTCGTTGGCAAAGTACGGAAAGCCTGGCAGCTCTTTGACCTCGGTTAAGTTCCATGTCAGCACGTGGGTGTCCTCAAACGCTTCATGCCAGAAGATGTACTTCTCCGTGGGTATAAGCGTCCACTTGAGCAGTATCGTCTGATCAAAGGCGTAGCCTTCCTTCTCCGCCTGAGGCTCTCCGTTTGAGGAATAGATTCTCAGCTTTCCGTCCTCACTTGCGAGAACTCTGTCCCTGTAGGCAATGACTTTGCCGGTGTTCAAACCAAAGATTTCCTGGCCCTCCCTGGGGATTATTGAACTCTCTCCCGCTGAAAGAACTACCAATCCGGAGTCTGAGACCGACAAAATGCTGTAATCCCGCGATATCTCCTTCCCATCGCAGAATACTCTATTGTCGGCATGATAGCACACGTGGTTCCCGCTTGGAGAGCGGAGGATCTCTTCGCCAATGCTACCGCTCCAGCCGTGTTTCTCCTCGCTAACGAGCCCTTCCCAGGAATAAATCCTTAGCCCTGCGAAACTCTCATAGCTGCCCGCCACGTATGCCTCTCCCCCAACCACAACAACCCCTGAAACAACCGGCCTGATTGCATCGTTTGCCTTAAGGTCAAAGGATACTGATGTTCCGTCGGGTTTGACGAGATAGAGAATCGTCCCCTCGTCATCTATCACCGCCGAGAGACTGCCGTCGGGGCTCATATCCATCCAGGGTATCCCAACCGTTGAGACGTTCCAAACGAGCTCCATATTCCATGAGCTGGGTTGTGTGGGTGATGCGGTCTGCTGGGATGAAGCCGTGTTCTCTGAAGGTGAATTTGAAGAATGAGTTGAGAATGAACTTGGGGATTGGGTACCTCTCTGTGTTCCTTCCCCCGAACCTATGCACGCCGCTGAAACCACTATGAACGAGAGAAGGAGAATAAAAAGAAAACGCCTCATCAGCTCACCTTCTCCAGTTTGAGATCTTCGAGCTTGAAGTAGGCGTATATGACGGTGTTCTCCCCCGTTTGAGGGTCGCTGTATGAGTAGTGGCCATCTCCCTCGACCAGGAGCGGGAGGTACGGCGAGAACTTACCCTTTCCGTCCATTGAAACACCCTCCGGGGCGCCTTTGTACTTCCACTGGAAGTCAACGAGTTTGAAGGTTTTACCGTCGTAAGTGACGGTTCCATCCGGTGTCGTGCTCCACTCCCAGCCGTGTCCCTGCATATCGCTCCATACGCCGCTCTGCGGGATTAGCACGTTTCTGTCCTCCCAGGCATACCAGATTCCGAAATGCAGCGTTGCCACCCAGCCGATGTAGAGGTTAAAGAGGTCGTCGTTGAGTTCATCAAAAGTCTCTTGGTCACCCTCAAAGTAGGGGAACAGTCCACTCTGGAATGGGGTGGGGTTTAGGAAGATGAACCTGCTTCCCTTGTACTCAAACATCATCCCCACGAAGTCTTCTCCAGACCCTGTTGGGGAGACGTAGCTCATCCACAGGACATCCCATGGATAGAGGAACGCTTCGCTCTGGTTGGAAACAAACCATATGGTGAATGTTAGCGTGTCTTTCATACCTTTTGCCTTAACGGGGGTAACGACGGTCGTGTAAGCGTAAACTTCCTGCTCTCCCACGTCGACCTTGTTCATCTCCATGTCCTGGCCATAAACGTGAACCTGGGTCTTCTCAACGCTTTTCTCTATGATGTACTCGTAGATCGGCGAGCTCTGGTTGGGCTGTACCTTGTAGTCGTACTTGTAGTATGTTATAAGATACCGTTCGCCATCAATGTTGATGGGAGCGTACTCCCATGGGTGTTCCCAGTAGGCCTCTTCGGTGGGTGTTTGGGTTGTTGTGGTCGTTGTTGGGGCTGTAGATGTGGAAGTTGTAGTGGGAGTTTCTTGACTGCTGGTCGTTGTGCTCGTTGTCTGGCTGGATGTGGTCGTTGTGATGGGATGGGTTGTGGTTGGACTCTCAGTGGTGCTCGTGGCGGAGGTTTCTCCCGTCTCATGAGGGGGTGACGTGGTCGAGCTCTCCCCGCCACCACCCATACACCCGCTGGCGATTACAAGCCCAACCATCAGGAGGATTATCAAAGCGCCTCCAAACTTTTTCACTATCACCACCTCCTTGTCCGTAAAAATAAAGGCGGACGTTGAAATACAATAAATATATCGTGGTCTTCTTTCTTATTAAGCTTTTCAAAACTTCAGGAATATTTGGAGTTATTCGAGAAAAATCTAAATGTTGTACTTTATTTCATTACGTGAAGATAGTAGGGCTAAAACATCCTGTGGCTGGTTCCCGGTGCGCTCCCCTATCAGGTTTGGGAGATCCAGCACGTGGGAGACTTCCCTTATTACTCCCGTGTCAGCCGTGGCGACGTATTCAAAGGTCTTCAGCTCGAAGTCAGGACTTCCAACGAGGTTAACCTCGCACTCAACACCATATTCAGCTAGTTTCTCCTCGGTGAGTCTTCTGACTTCCCCGCTCTTCGGCACGTTCTTACCGTAGAAGAAGACTGCCTTCTTGACTCCCAGCTCCTTCAGGGCCCTTGCGATTTCGGAGAGCAGTTCGGGTGTCCTTTCGTTCATCCTGTACTTTCCCTGATACTTCAAATCCCTAACGAGTCCATCCTCGCAGAGAATTGCCTTTCCCTCAAGGAGGGACTCGAGGGTTATGAGGACGTTGAAGCCGTCTATCGCCAGAACTTTTTCGGCGAGTTCTTCGGGCTTCAAGAGCTTTTCTTTGACCTCCGCAATCCATGCGTCGGAGAAGACGCACCTGGCCAGTAGGTGCCGCTCTTTTTTTGTAAGCCTGTAGTGGTTGGCGACGAATTCCAACGCATAGCTTTTCCGGTAGCCCCTGTTGAGGAGGTACTTGAGGTCCCGGTAGGCTTCCATCAGCATGAATAAAGAAACGGTGGAGGGTTAAATAACCTTCTCCATGACCTCTTCTCCGGCATGGATTCTGAGCTTTACCTTTCCGGCCAGCAGGGAGCTCTTCACCTTTTTGGTGAGTATCTCGTCCACCTGGAATATTCCTGCCGGGTGCTTCATCCAGATTTCAATGAGTATGGGCTGTTCCGCGTTCCCCTCCTTGATCTCGACCCGGTCTATGGCCATTGCTGAAACCGCGTGGATGTCGACCTTGTCCTTCTTGTGCACGAGCCTGCTCCTTCCGGCTTCCATGTCGCAGCCGTCCGCTATAGTGACGAGCGAGCCCTCTATGGTGGTGCACGGGACGGCCTCGTCGTGGGTGTAAACTGCGTTGAGGGTAAGGGCCTTGAGGAGGAGCGGGTCGTCCCTTTCAAACTCGCTGACGAGCTTGTCTATTATCGGCTCCGTGAGAAGGGCGCTGAACTCGTAGTGGTTTATCCTGTGTATCATGTTGCCGACGTCGTGGAAGAGGGAACCAAACGCGACGATGAACTTGCTCCAGCGGAATGGTTTGCCGAGCCTCTCCGCCGTGGTCTCGATTCCGAACTTTTTGATGATTTTCAGTAGCTCCAGCGCACGCCGGGTCGTGAGCAGGACGTGGATTGGTCCGTGGTCGTTGAAGCCGTAGACGTTCAGAACGATGTAGTTGGTCGTCTCGAAGTAGTAGTGGTACTCCATGAAGGCCCTCTCGTAGAGCCCGTAGAGCTCCTC
>JAGHBN010000117.1 GCA_021160985.1 Thermococcus sp. | reverse complement strand
GGAGCACTACAGGGAGGAAGCCCTCGAGATTGGGGGGGACTACCTCAGGCCGCCGGAAATCCTCAGGGAGCTCCGGAAGCTCCTCCCGGAGGATGCAATAGTGGCAACGGAGGTCGGGCAGAATCAGATGTGGGTTGCCCTCTACTTCCCGATACTGAAGCCGAGGACGTTCATAACCTCTGGCGGTCTGGGGACGATGGGATTTGGCTTTCCGGCCGCAATAGGTGCCAAGGTCGCGAAGCCGGACAAAGTCGTTATTGACATAGCCGGTGACGGGAGCTTCATGATGTCCGAAAGGGAGCTGGCCACCGCCGTCAGCGAAAACATCCCCGTAATAGGGTTGATTCTCAACAACTCCTCCCTCGGAATGGTAGCCCAGTGGCAGAGGATGTTCTTCAACAGGCGCTACGTCGGGACGTACATCAAGAACCCGGACTTTGACAGGCTCGCGAAGGTTTACGGTGCCAACGGCTTCCGGGCCGAGACGATGGATGAGCTGATCAGGGCGGTGAAGGAGGGCATTAACTCAGACGTCCCGACGGTTATAGACGTTCCAATTCACCCGGAGGACGACGTTCTCCCGATGGTTCCGCCGGGTGAACACATAACGAAGGTTGTAACGAGGTACTGAGGTGGTGAAAATGGTGAAGGTGTACTACGACGATGAGGTAAGTATGGACGTCCTAAAGGACAAAACGGTTGCCGTCATCGGCTACGGCAACCAGGGGGAGGCGCAGGCAAAGAACATGAGGGACTCAGGGGTGCACGTGATCCTCGGTCTCAGGCCCAATGGGAGCTCGTGGAAGAGGGCTGAAAAGGACGGCTTTGAGGTCTATTCCATAGGGAAGGCTGTGAAGAGGGCCGACGTCGTTCACATCCTGATACCGGACCTGGTTCAGCCGGAGGTTTACAGGAAGCACATTGAGCCGTACCTCCGCGGGGGGCAGGCCCTGGGCTTCTCCCACGGCTTCAACGTGCACTTCGGGCAGATAGTCCCGCCGGAGAACGTGGACGTCATAATGGTGGCCCCCAAGAGTCCGGGAAGGCGCGTTAGGGAAGTCTACCTGGATGGCTTTGGGGTCCCCTCGCTCATAGCGGTCTACCAGGACTACACGGGCAGGGCCAAGGAGCTGGCCCTCGCAATGGCCAAGGCCATAGGCTCTACGAGGGCTGGTGTCATAGAGACGACCTTCAAGGACGAGACCGAGAGCGACCTCATCGGGGAACAGATCGTCCTTGTTGGAGGGCTTATAGAGCTCATCAAGAACGGGTTTGAGGTCCTTGTGGAGCTGGGCTACCCGCCGGAGCTGGCATACTTTGAGGCCTGCAACGAGGCGAAGCTCATAATGGATCTCATCTACGAGAGGGGATTCACGGGCATGCTGAAGGCGGTCTCCGACACCGCCAAGTACGGCGGGTTAACGGTGGGCCCGAAGGTGATAGACGAGCACGTTAAGGAGAACATGAAGCGCTATGCCGAAAGGGTCAGAAGCGGCGAGTTCGCCAGGGAGTGGGTGGAGAAGGCAGAGAACGCCCGTGAAGTCCTTGAGGGGCTTATGAAGCCGATAGAGGAGCACGAAATTGAAAAGGTCGGGCGCTTCATAAGGAGGATGTCCGGCCTCGAATCCTGATTTTTCTTTTTCTTGGAGGTGGGGCAATGAGAGTGGAGATTTTTGACACGACGCTTAGAGATGGGGAGCAGACCCCCGGTGTCAGTCTTACGGTCGATGAGAAGATGGAGATAGCTAAACAGCTCGCGAGGCTCAACGTCGATGTAATCGAGGCGGGTTTCCCAGTCTCATCACCCGGTGAGTTTGAGGCCGTCAAGAGGATAGCTGAAAGTGTTGACGGCCCGGTTATTGCGGCCCTTGCGCGGGCCGTTGAGGGAGACATAAAGCGGGCGGGGGAGGCCCTATCAAACGCGGGGCGTTCAAGGATTCACACGTTCATAGCCACCTCTCCGATCCACATGAAGTACAAGCTCCGCAAGAGCCCGGAGGAGGTTAAAAAACTGGCCTTTAAGGCGGTGGAGCTTGCCGCTCAGTTTGCCGACGAGGTGGAGTTTTCGGCGGAAGATGCTACGAGGAGCGACCCGGACTTCCTTGTGGAGGTGTACGAATCGGCGATAGAGGCCGGTGCAATCGTGATAAACGTCCCCGACACCGTTGGCTACACCACACCTGAGGAGTTCTACGGGCTGATAAGGCACCTCAAAAAGAATCTGAGCCTGAGGGGAGTAAAGATAAGCGTTCACTGCCACAACGACCTTGGTTTGGCCGTTGCAAACTCGCTCTCCGCAGTGAGGGCCGGAGTCGAGCAGGTTGAAGTCACTGTAAACGGGATAGGCGAGAGGGCCGGAAACGCCGCTTTGGAAGAGGTCGTGGTAGCGCTCGACACTAGAAAGGACTTCTACAAAGTCGAGACGGGGATAAACCTCTTGGAGATAGCAAGGACGAGCAGGCTCGTTGCCCACCTGACGGGGATAGAGGTGCCTCCGAACAAGGCGGTCGTCGGCGCAAATGCGTTTGCCCACGAGTCCGGAATCCACCAGGACGGCGTTCTCAAGGAGAGGACTACCTATGAGATAATCGACCCGACGAGGCTCGGATTTTCCGGCAGTAGGATAGTCCTCGGCAAGCACTCCGGCAGGCACGCCTTCAGGGAGAAGCTGAAAGACCTTGGCTACGAGCTGAGCGAGGAGGAGCTTGACAGGGCCTTTGCGAGGTTCAAAGAGATAGCGGACAGAAAGAAGAGCGTAACGGAGCTCGACATCGAGGCGCTCCTCTACGAGCTTGAGGAGCCCGTACACCGCGTTGAGATGGTGCACGTAACGGCTACCAAAGGCCTTTCAACGGCCGCCGTGAAGATAATCGACGGCGGGGAGAGAATCGAGGTGTCCCACTCATTTAACGGCCCGGTGGATGCGCTCTTCTCTGCCATAAACCGCGCCCTCGGGATAGATGCCAGACTCATGGAGTACCGCGTGAGCTCCGTCGGCTCGGGCAGGGACGCCCTCGGGGAGGTTCTTGTCAGGGTTGAGAAGGACGGGAAGGTGCTCGTCGGGCGCGGTCTAAGCACCGACATCCTCGAGGCGAGTGCCCAGGCCTACCTCAACGCGGTAACGAGGTGGTGCTGATGGGGATGACGATGGCTGAAAAAATACTTGCCAAACACGCTGGAAGGGGGGAGGTAAAGCCTGGGGAAATAGTCATGGCAAAGCTCGACTTCATGCTCGGGAACGACGTTACAGCTCCGCTCGCCATAAAGAAGTTCAGAGAGCTCTCCGACAGGGTTTTTGACCCGGAGAGGATCGCGATAGTCCTCGATCACTTCACCCCGAACAAGGACATAAAGACCGCGGAGCAGTGCAAGTTTGCGAGGGAATTTGCCAGGGAGCAGGGGATAAAGTGGTTCTTCGAAGGGGGGGACGTTGGTGTCGAGCACTGCCTCCTCCCGGAGCTCGGCCTCGTCCTTCCGGGTGACCTCGTAATCGGGGCTGACTCTCACACCTGCACCTACGGGGCGCTGGGTGCATTCGCCACGGGAGTGGGGAGCACAGACCTCGCGGTTGCAATGGCCACCGGCGAGGCGTGGTTCCGCGTCCCCGAGACCGTCAAGTTTGTCTACACGGGGGAGCTAGGCCCCTGGGTCACTGGGAAGGACCTGATTCTGCACACAATAGGCGACATAGGTGTAAACGGGGCCCTCTACAAGGCTATGGAGTTCAGCGGTGAAGTCGTTGAAGAGCTCTCTGTTGAGCAGAGGATGACCATGGCAAACATGGCTATTGAAGCCGGGGCGAAGACCGGCCTAATCGAGCCTGACAAGAAGACGCTCGAGTACGTTAAGGAAAGAGCCCAGAGGAACTTCGAGCCGGTGAAGGGCGACGAGGACGCGAAGTACGCGGAGGTCATAGAGTACGACGTCACGGAGCTTGAGCCGCAGGTGGCCTTCCCGCACCTGCCCGAGAACACCGTGCCGGTCAGCAGGGCCTCGAGGATGAACATCAAAATCGACCAGGTCTTCATAGGCT
>JAGHBN010000142.1 GCA_021160985.1 Thermococcus sp. | reverse complement strand
TATCAAGGGGGCATTCGACTGAGCGGCCTACCACGGGGCTCACACCGGGAACTCATCGCCCCTCCCTCGGCCTTGCACCCCGCGGGACGGCCGTTTCACCGGTCCCCGACGGGTCGTCTGCGGGTTAGCTCGGGCACCGTCGCCGGGCCCTTCGCCGCTTTCATCCCCATGCCCGCCGGGACGTGTCGTTTCTGCGCCGTTGCCCCCCCTCTCGGGAGGTGCCTTGCGGCACCGCGGCCCCGGTGCGGTGGGCGGAACTTCCTCGGGAGTACCCCGAGAGCCCCCGACCCCCTCGCCGAGAAGAGTTAGAAAAGGAGAAATAAAAAGGTTTGGTGTTCATTACTTCTTCTTGGGAAGCTCCCTCCTCTCTAAGAACCTGGGTGGCTTTGGCGGCTTGAACCTCCCAAGGGGAGAGCTGCGCTTCGGTTTCGGCCTCTCACGTCTCTTTTTCTTTGGCTCCCCCCTCGTGAGGAAGTATGCCCCAACGAGCACCAGAAAGCCGGCAGCCAGAAGCACAACAAACGTCTTTAAGCTGGAGCCTTCATCTGGCTGAGTACTTGTCGTGTTGGAAGGAGACGTCGTCGATGTTGATGTGGTCGTCGATGTCGTTGTTGGCGTCGGTTTTGGAAGATACAGAGAACCAGAGGCTTTATCGCTCTTCCCCATGGCACTCAGTACAAATTCATAGTCAACACTCTGTTCAAGAGGCAGTTTGAAGTTCAGCTTCAGCACGTTCTCACCGGGTTTAAACGAAGCCGCTACTGAGTCCTTGTAGAGAATATCCCCCGCAGAGGATATCCTGTAGGAAACACTTCCGTTGATGTCCCATGGATTGGGGTTTAACACCACGAGCGTGAACTCGACTTCGTCAGTATCCACTTTCTCGTAGGTCAAATTGAGGAACTCGGGTGGAGCGGTGACGAGGTAGTGGAGGGTGAAGCTTCCGAGGAAAACGCCGAGGAAGGTCGCCGAAAGGTTGACCGTGATTTCTCCCGTGACGTTCGTGGGGACCGAGAACTTAAACACCTCCGTACCCGGAGAAACCCTGGCAACGGTGTCATAAGACCCGATGAGCTCTCCACCAGCCAGGCTCTCAACGTGGAAATTAACGTTGCCCTCCCTCTCCGACGTGACGGTGGCATACACAACATTTTCAGACCCGCTTTCGATCTCACTCCTCTTTATCGAAACGCCTACGATTTTTATTCCCAGCCTGACCGGGAACTCCTTCGTATAAGTGTGGGTCTCGTTCCGGTAGGACACAGTGTACTTAAGGAGGTAGCTCCCGTCCTCCCACTTTACGTCAACGGGCACCTCGGTGGTGAGAACGTTCTCCCCGGCCTCCAGCGTTTTTTTGGCCTCCTCACTGAAGTAGACCTTGCCTTCCCTCAGAACAGTTATTCTCTCCGTTACAGGGATGGGCCTGTGCCCTATGTTCCTCAAGTGGGCGAACACTATTATCGTCTCTCCCCTCAGAGCGTAGGGAGAGGAGGGCCTTTCCTTTACGTAGGCCTGAGCATAGTCGAATTCAACGGGCGACTCGACAACATATATACTCGTCTGGAGGTCTATCAGCTGAAGCTGACCTTTGACCGTGGTTCCAAGGAACCGGAGAGAGAGAGTGTAGACACCGGGTTTTGTTCCCTCCGCACAGGAGATGTTGTAGTAAATCTCTCTGGTCTCACCGGAGCGCCAACCACCGTAGTTTCTCTCCTTTAATGTGAAGTTAAAAAAGTCGACATCGTTTCCCGCACTGTCAGTTATCCTGTAGCTCCTGAAGGATACGAGCTTAAAATCAACGGCAGGGTTCTCAACTTTAAGGTAACCGTAATAATAATCCCCTGGAAGAACCTTGATGACGTCATCAGTCTTAAAGGATACCAGTAACATCCCCGAGCTTAGAGGGGGTATCAGGGAAATGAGGAGGATGAGCGTTAAAAAGATACCCAACCGTTTCATGGGGCCTCACCATCTATAATTGCTCAAACCCCATATAAACCCTACGCAATGACTCCGAGAACAATTATAATTCCGGCGCCGAAGAGGAAGATGGAGAATGTCATGAAAGCCCAGTAAAGCCTGAGCCCGGAGACGTGGGGCCTTATTATCAGCCCCAGGACACTCAGCATCATCCCGTATATTAGCGCAAAAATGCCGGCGGAGAGCCTCACATCCAGACCCAGGAGCATCATAAGCCCGAAGAGGGCCCCGGCAAACACCGTTATGTGGGGCACCGTGAACAGCAGATAGTCCCTGAAAACTCTCCTCTCCTCATCCATTTTCATCACTCCGTTATGAAAGCGTACGTAGTCGTCGTGGGGAGATTCCTCCTTATTCTTGGGAGCAGGTAGCGGGGATACAGGGCCTCTTCTTTCTCATCGTGGGGATTGTATTCATCGAGTATGATGTCTATAACCTTAACGGCCGCCTTTCCCCTAACCCTGAAGTACCCCCTGTGTAAGGTGCTTATCTCAAGGATTATCGGCACCCTCAGGCTTTCGGCATCCTCTTCATCCAGCAGGGATTTCAAGTACTCCAGTTCGGATTTCCTGAAGTAGTGCCTGCTCCCATCCCTGAGCACCACGGAAGGTTCATCCATCCCAATCAGCTCAGCCAGCGTTGGCCGGGTTGATGGGAGGTGCCGGTTAATCCTCGAAATCTCCCTACCCAGCAACTCTTCCGCCTTTGACATAATGAAGAATACGGAACAGAGGGGATAAAGTTTGTTGCAAAGAATACGTCAATCTGACCCTAAAAAGTGGAATGAATAGGCATGAATTAGGCAAATATTCCTCCCAAAACGTCCGCTTTTGTCATTTGGACAAAAATCCATAAGAAAGCCTTTTATCTACAAGAGTATTCAGCTAATCTGGAAAAAACTGAACATACGAGCAATAATAGGTGATTGAGATGAACGAAATTGCACCGGTTGTGGAGGCAACAACCATCAAAAATGCCAAGTTCCTCCAGCTGGTCTTCGTAGACATAAACGGTGTTCCCAAAGGAATGGAAATCCCTGCCAGCAGGTATGAAGAGGCCGTCAGCGATGGAATAGCCTTTGATGGTTCATCAATAGCCGGATTTCAGGGTATAGAGGACAGCGACCTCGTGTTCAAGGCAGATCCGAGCACATACGCCGAAGTGCCCTGGGAGGGCATAGCGAGGGTTTACGGCTACATCTACAAGGGTGACAAGCCCTACTGGGCCGACCCGAGGGGAATCCTGAAAAGAGTCCTTGACGAACTGGCAAAGGAAGGCTACTCGGCCTATGTAGGTCCGGAACCTGAATTCTACCTCTTCAAGAAGAACGGGACATGGGAGCTCGATATCCCCGACCACGGAGGCTACTTCGACCTCGTGACACTGGATAAAGCCAGGAACCTCAAGAGGGAGATAGCACTATACATGCCCGCTTTAGGCCTCGTCCCAGAACTCCTTCACCATGAGGTTGGAAGGGCGCAGCATGAGATTGACTTCAGGTTCTCAGAGGCCCTCAAGACGGCGGACAACATCGTGAGCTTCAAATACCTCGTGAAAGCCATAGCAGAGCTCCACGGCTACCACGCGACGTTCATGCCCAAACCCGTCTACGGCTTCCCCGGCAACGGCATGCACCTCCACATAAACCTCTCAACCGGCGGCGAGAACGTATTTATGGGGGAGGACGGACTGAGCGAGACGGCACTCCATTTCATTGCCGGAATACTGAAGCACGCAAAGGCCTTAACCGCCATTACAAACCCCACGGTCAACAGCTACAAGCGCCTTGTGCCCGGCTATGAGGCGCCCGTTTACATAAGCTGGGGATACAGCAACAGGAGCGCCCTAATCCGCGTCCCGACCTTCTGGGGCAAGAGCGCCCGCATAGAGTACCGCTGCCCGGATCCGAGCGCCAACCCGTACCTGGCCCTCGCAGCAATCCTGAAGGCAGGGCTGGACGGAATAAAGAAGGGTCTTGAACCGGAAGCATACGTCGAGACCAACGTCTACGAAATGAGCGAGGAGGAGCGCAAGAGCCTCAGCATCGAGACCCTCCCAGAAAACCTCGGAGAAGCCCTTGATGCCCTCAAGAAGGACAAGGCCGTTCAGGAAGCCCTCGGGAGTGCGTACAAGAACTTCATCACATACAAGGAGAATGAGTGGGAGAGCTACCTCACCTACCTAGAAGCCAAAAACCTCCCCGTAGAAACAAAAAAGGTCACGGAGTGGGAGCTCGAGAGGTACTTTTACATCTGAGCCTCCCGGCCCTCCACATTCCTCCTCTCCCTCATGTGAACTAGCATTGAACCCCCTATTATGAGGACGGCGCCGAGGAGCTGAAGCGCCCCCAGTGTTTCGCCGAAGAGAATGAACGCCAGTATTATGGCAACCACAGGCTCTACCGTCGCCACTATGCTCGCCCTGCTGACTTCAACCTCCTTAAGCGCGTGGTTGTAGAGGATGTAGCCGAAGAACGTTGGGAATAGCGCCAGCGCAAAGAGATATGGGATGGACTCAAGGGGTACTGAAAAGCTCGAAAAAGGCAGTAGGAAGAAGAGCCCAAAAAGCAGAGTGTAGAAGAGAGCTTTTTCAGGCTCCTCCTTTCTCACGGCTAACTTTGCAAGCACCCCGTAAAGTGCGTATGTCAGACCCGTTAGAAGGCCGAAAAGCAGAGCCTTTGTCGAGAACTTACCATCTACCCC
Source organism: Thermococcus sp. (assembly GCA_021160985.1). GTDB lineage: Archaea > Methanobacteriota_B > Thermococci > Thermococcales > Thermococcaceae > Thermococcus. The sequence goes on along the minus strand of JAGHBN010000142.1, from coordinate 9,626 downwards.
ATTTACAAGAAGGACTCCAAGGGTCACCATTAGAAGGGCCAGGAGCTTCTCTGAAGTCAGTCTTTCCCCGAATACCAGCCTCCCCAGGACTATGGAATACACTGGGGCAGTGTAGAGAAGCAGAACGGCAAAGGAAACCGAGGATATCATCACAGTGTAGAAATAAAGGGTGTAGAACAGGAATATGCTGAAGAACCCGTAGAGGGCATAAAACCTGAGTCTGGAGCGCTCCAGGGAGAAGCCTATCCCCCTGAGCTTGAGGTAACCGCCCAGGAGGAGTATCGCAAAAAGAACCCTGTAAAAGACCATTGTGAAGGGGTCAAGTCCAAAGCCGCTGAGGTACTTCGCGAAAATCCCGAGGGTGCTCCACATAGTGGCGGCCATAAAAACGAGAAGGTAGCCCTTCTTCATCGGATCACCTCAGAACTCCGGGCCGACCGGAAGGCGCCTCTTGTGCTCGCTCTTCCTAACCAGGTTCTCAACGTATTCTACCCGCTCGATTGGAACATCCAGCTCTTCCGCTATCTTTTCCTTCGGAATCTTCAGGTCTACGAGGCGCCACAGGATTTCGTCGAGAAGGCGGTAGCTTATGCCCAGCTCGTCCTCGTCGGTCTGCCCCTCCCACAGGCCGGCGGAGGGCTTCTTCCGTATTATCCTCTCCGGAACACCAAGGAGCTTCGCTATCTCCCAGACCTCAGTCTTGTAGAGGTTTATGAGCGGTGCATAATCGCTGGCACCGTCGCCCCATTTAGTAAAATAACCCGTAAGGAACTCGCTCCTGTTGCTGGTGCCCAGGACAATGTAGTTCCTCGCATTGGCGTGAGCATAGAGGAGAACCATCCTCGTCCTAGACATGACGTTTCCCCTGCTCCTGGTGTCGAGCCCTCCAGCAGCCCTCTCGAACTCATCCACAATTGGTTTTATGTTTATCAGCTTATACTTAATCCCAAGAGAGGAGCAGACCAGTTTGGCATCCTCAACGTCGCTGTTCTCGTAGTAGGGCATTATCAGCCCCAGAACCCGCTCCTTTCCGAGGGCTTTTGTTGCAAGATACGCAACAGTTGCGCTGTCTATTCCTCCACTGACTCCAACCACTACCCCATTTGCTCCAGCATCCCCAACTTTTTCCCTTATAAACGCCACTAGGCTTTTTATGACGTTATTGTAGTTCATGACCCTCATTTTTGCCTCCCCTCTTTTTTTCCATGGCTTTTTCCTTGAGAGACTCCAAGAAGCTGAAATACCCTTTAAAGGCTATGAAGCTCCCCACAATCATTATAAAAAACGCCGGGAAACTGAGATATGAATACGGATACTCAATCCACTTTATGGTGTACGAATAATGAATCTCCCCGCTCTCAACCACAACCGAGGGGGTTGAATTAAATTCCAGCGTCTCGGCCCTCCCTGACAAAGTATAAGTGGTCTCCAGGCCATTCTCGATTATCCTGACTGAAGCGTTATCTGATGAGACTTCAAGGTTTATTCCCACGATCTCCCCCGAAGCCTCAATTTCATCCCCAATAACGTAAGTTCCAGGGCCCCAAATGCCTGCCTGGGATTCTTCCCTGAGAACGTTATAAGAAGCCGCCAGGGACATCAGAAAAGCCAGTAAAAGCAGTATCAAGCCAATTTTGATTGGCGGATAATTGAGACCCTCCCTAAAGCTAGTCATTTATATCACCTTTAACAGCAAACCATAAAGAATTAAAATTTAAAAAACTATGCGAGTTCAGTACTTCCCAACCAAATGGCACTCTGCCCAGTGGTTGTGCTCGTACTCGATGAGCTGTGGCTGTTTTACGTCACAGAGACCCTTCTGGGCATAGATGCACCTCGGGTGGAAGCGGCATCCCGGCGGAATGTCCACCGCACTGGGAACTTCACCTTTGATTGGAAGCTCTTTGATTATGTTCCTGCGCTCAGGCTTCGGCTCTGGTACTGCTGCAAGGAGCGCCCTGGTGTACGGGTGTAGCGGGTTGTCAATGACGACTTTTGCCGGACCCATCTCAACGATCCTTCCCAGGTACATGACTGCCATCCAGTCGGCGAAGTACCTCGCCGTGGACATGTCGTGGGTGATGTAGAGGTAGGTAACTCCCATCTTCTCCTTGAGCTCCTTCATCAGCTCGAGAACCTCTGCACGGATAGACACGTCAAGCATCGAGACCGGCTCGTCAGCGACGATGAAGGTCGGGTTGAGGATGAGGGCCCTTGCTATTGCCACACGCTGCCTCTGACCGCCGGAGAGCATGTGGGGATTTCTGCCCACGTAGTCTTCGGGCGGGACAATTTTGACCATTTCGAGCGCCTTGTAGATGAGTTCTTCTCTCTCTGCTTTTGTTTCACCGATTCCGTGAATCAAAAGCGGCTCTTCCAACACGTCGTATATCCTGAATCTCGGGTTCATTGAGGAAAATGGATCCTGGAATATCATCTGGACTTTCCTTCTATATGCAAGGAGTTCTTCCTTTGTCCTGACTTCGGTGACGTCCTGCCCCTCCAGGTATATCTTACCGTCCGTGGGCTCAAGGAGCTTGACTATGAGCTTTCCAGTGGTGGACTTTCCACAACCACTCTCACCAACGAGGGCGAAGACCTGCTGCTTGAATATCTCGAAGCTTATGCCGTCAACTGCGTGAACCTTTCTCTGCGGGGCACCCTTGAGAGTGTCTATAAAGCCTCTCTTGATGGGGAAGTACTTCTTGAGGTTTTCAACTTTAAGTATTGGCTCGGCCATATCTCACACCTCACAGCAACCAGCATGCAGCGTAGTGATCCTTATCAACTTCCCTCAACTCTGGCACCTGCTCCTTACAAACCTGCATGACGTACGGACACCTCGGGTGGAAGCGGCATCCCTTGGGAGGATCAGCGAGGTTGGGGGGCTGCCCAGGAATGAACTCGAGCCTTTCAACGTCCTCGTGCAGTCTCGGTATTGCGGCAAGGAGCTTCTGGGTGTACGGGTGAGCCGGCTCGTAGTAGACCTTCTCGCTGTCACCTATCTCGACGATCTTACCTGCGTACATGATGGCTATCCTATCGCTGATCTCGGCGAGGATGCTGAGGTCGTGGGTGATGAATATCATAGAGAGTCCCAGCTCCTTCTTGAGACGCTTCATGAGGTTGATGATCTGAGCCTGAACAACAACATCGAGGGCCGTTGTTGGCTCATCGGCTATGACAACGCTTGGCTCCATGAGTAACGCTGTTGCAATGATAACACGCTGTTTCATACCACCTGAGAGCTCATGCGGGTAGCGGTAGACGATCTCGGGATCCAGACCAACGAGTTCAAGATATTTCTGGGCCCTGTCGATTGCCTCATCTTTATTCATCCCCTTGTGGTATATCAGCGGTTCTATCATTTGGTAGCCCACAGTATAGACAGGGTTGAGAGCATTCATTGCACCCTGGAATATCATGGATATCCTCTGCCAGCGTATTTCCTTCCTGAGCACATTTTCCGGAAGCCCAACAATTTCTCTGCCCTCAATTTTTATGCTGCCGCTAACGATCTTTCCGGGCGGAGTCGGCATTCCCATCAAAGTAAAACCAAGAGAGGACTTGCCGCATCCGCTCTCACCGGCAAGTCCCAGGACTTCGCCTTTCTTTAACTCAAAGCTAACATCGTCAACTGCCCTTACTACGTTCCTAGTGGTGAAGTAGTACATCTTAAGATTGCGAACCTCGAGGACGGGTTTTGCCATTTTTACCACCTCACAGTCCCCTCAATCTCGGGTTAAGCACTCTGTCGAGAGCGGTACCGATAAGCACGAACGTTAACCCGACAAGGGCTATTGCAAGTCCAGGCGGGATGACCCACCACCAGTATCCGTTCACTGCAGCACCTGCCTTCTGGGCATCGTGAAGTATCTGTCCCCACGTAACGGCAGTCGGGTCACCAAGACCCAGATAGCTCAACGAAGCTTCCGAAAGCACAGCACCTGGAACACTGAGTGCCATCTGGGCGAACGCGTACGGAAGGAGCTGAGGTACCATGTGCTTGAAGATTATCCTGCCGGTGCCTGCACCCAGGACTCTCGCCGCTTCGATGTATGTTTGCTCTTTGATCTGAAGTGCCATACTCCTGGCAACCCTCGCTATACCTACCCATCCGAAGATTACCAAGAGCACCACGATCTGCCAGAGCTTTATGTGGCCGCCAAAGTACGTACCCATGAGGATGAGTATCGGCAGGCTCGGGATTGACGCCATGAACTCCTGGAACCTCATCATCATCTCGTCACTCCAACCGCCAAGGTACGCACTGGTAACACCATAGAATATTCCAATGATAACACTGAAAACGGCAACTGAAACACCAATAACCAGAGAAACTCTGGAACCCCAGATAATGCCTGCGATCAGGTCTCTGCCCTTGAAGTCAGTGCCCAGCCACCCGTAGGTTCTTCCGGTAAATATAACTTTTGCGTGGTCAAATGAGACGGAGGTTCCGGCTGGGGTCTCAAAGATTATCTTGAACTTATACTCTCCCTTGAGGGGCTGAGGGTTAGTGAGGATGTCATCTGAAACTTTTCCGAAGAGCACCTTTGTGGCATCCATAAGAGTCTTCAACTGGAACTCCTCGGTTGGATCAATGGGGACGCCCTCCTCTTTCAGCCACTGTATTAGAGCATCCCTGACCTGTGGATGACTTCCAAGCTGAATGACAGCCTCACCGGAGAACTTGTAATTTTTCAGGAGGGTTACCTCCCTACCGTCCGGCCTTTCCACTATAACGGTCATAGCCGGCTTTCTCCTGACTCCGGAGGAAGACGCGTTACCAACGACGTCCTTTATCACGATGTCCTGCGGGGGAATATCGTACTCGTTGTTGTACGTCACCTCAATGACATACCTTGAATCCTCACGTGTGATCAGCCGCTGGAGCTCCTCGCCCTCGATAACCAAGTGGGGGGCCTTCTCCTCACTTGAGAACGCGTTAATCCAGGTGGGGGGCACGTTCTTTGGATTGTCGACCCAGAAGTTCTGCCATTTATCCGGGATATCTGGAGACGTTAGTAAAGGAGCCGCTACTGCGGTGAATATGAACAGGAATAGTAAAACCAATCCAAGCATTCCGGATTTCTGCCTCCTAAACTCGCTCCAAAATTCGGAGAGGGACTCTTTGAAATCAACCCAACGCATCGTCAATCACCTCAGACGTTTTCTGAAGCACCAACTTTGACCCTCGGATCGAGGAACCCATAGGTTACATCCGCAAGGATAACTGCCATGAGGTACAGGAGGACGTTGACGAAGGTCAGCCCCATGATGAGGTTGGTCTCGTTACCTTCCAGGGCAATCCAGTACACCCTCCCCATCCCAGGCCATGTGAAGACGCTCTCGGTAATTATAGCCCCCCCAAGGGAGCCAAGGAGGCTGAAGATGATCATGGTAACAACCGGAGGCGCTGCAGCTCTAAGAGCGTGACCGTATATAACCTTTCTCTCCGGCACGCCCTTGGCCCTAGCGGCCATGATAAAGTCCTCCTGCATTGTGCCTATCATGATGTTCCTGATAACCCATGCCCATGCTCCAAATGAGACTATCACTATTGTGGCCACTGGGAGGGCCATACGCCTGAGAATATCAACGATGTGGTCCCACCCGGTGAGGTTCGGATCCGGGATCGACCTGGAGGGGAACCAGCCAAGCTTGAACGAGAATATTAGTAGCATGATCATTCCAAACCACCACATTGGTATACTGCTCATGATCAGTGCGAGGACTGAAAGCGTCCTGTCGTAGAGACTTCCCACCTTTTGAGCCGCTTTTACACCGAGGAGGATACCCAGGAAGATTATTATCACCTGAGCCGTCGTGAAGAGCTGTATAGTACGCGGTATTGCCGTCTTCAATATGGCCGTGACATCTCTCTCAGAACCAAAAACGGGGGTCTTGGTCTTTCCAAAGTCAAACGTGAGGGTACGTTTGAAGTAATACTGAACCCTCCACCAGTACGGCTTGTCAAGATGGTACTGTCCCCTGTAATACTCTATTCTCGATGCCCTCCATGCGTCGGGATCATCGGGGATTCTACCCTTCTGCTGGAGGGCCTGAAACTCTGCATTCACCTGCTGAATTATGGTGTTTTCCAGGTCCTTTTCCGCCACTTTAACAAAGAGGGCGGACATAACTAACGTAACTAAAGTCAACACGACCAGCGCGTTTAGAATCCTGATGACCAAGTATCTACCAAACCCCATCAAATTCCCTCCTTCACACTTATTGCCCCTCAGGACTCATTTTTAGTCATTGTCTTTTTCCGCTTTGTAAAACTTGCCTTAAATACTTTATGGATGCCATCGATGAACAGTTCTGGACATTTCAGAAAAGGTTCTGAAATAATAACTTATCATTCGAAACTAAAATATCTAAAGAAGAGTAAAGAGTTAAAAAGAAAGGAAAGTTCAGCGCCTCCTCCTGAGGAGGAGCGGAATTATGGCCAGTCCGACGAGAGCTGCTGGACCGCAGATTCCTCCTCCTTCCTCGCTGCTAGTTGTCGAGCTGGAGGTGGTCGTGCTGGTTGTGGTTGTTGTAGTTGTGGTGGTCTGGGTTGTCTGTGAGGTGGTTGTTGTCTGAGTCGGGGTAGCGGCGGGCTTGGCGCTCCTGATGGCCCAGTCTGAAGCCAAACCAGCGACCGGGTCAACAACGTCAATCTTGACCCTCTTGTTCACGGCATAGAACTCCCAGTTCTCGTAGAGGAAGACTCTGTAGCCCTCGTAGATACCAATGGCGGTACCGAGCCTGTTGAAGTCCCAGTACTTGTCCTCAGTGTCCATCTTAACGCCCTTGTTCTCGCCCGTGTAGATGACGAGCGCAAAGTCGTCAGCAGTCCAGTTGAGGAGCGGCTGGATCTTGTCAACGGTGGTGTAGTAGTCAAGTCCAAGGCTGTCAAGACCGGCCTGGATGTCGCCATCACCGAGGTACTTGAGGACTTCCTCAAGGGTAGCCCTCTTCGTGTTGTCCGGGCTCCACTTCCATCCAACGAGGCCCGGAGCGTACCAGATGCTCGAGTAGTACTGGATGATCCTGCTTATTGAGAACTTCACGTTGGTTGAGGAGACCCAACCCTCAGTGTAGAAGTTCCACTCGTAGGAGCTGGGGTCGCTGACGTAAACCATGTTGGTTGCAGTCCTCCTGTCGATGATGTCAGCGGAGACCTTGAAGCCGAGGTCTTTGAGAACCTGGTGGGCGAAGTATATTGCAACGTCTTTCCTCTCGTCCTCGACACGGCCGAGACCAACGATCTCAACCGGCTCGCCCTCGAAGTACCACTGGCCATTGACCTTCTCAAGCGTGTAGCCCATCTCGGCAAGCTCCTGGGCAGCTTCCTGCATGCCCTCCTCCACAAGCTGCTTTCCAAACTCAACGTCCGGCTGCTCGGACAGGCCAAACGCATCAACTACTGACTGTATGTACTGGTATCCGGTCTCGGTCGAGGTCCACGGGGTGAACATCGCTCCAGCGCTACCCTGGAAGATGTTCTGGGCAATGTAAGCCCTGCTCACAATGTACTGGAGACCCATCCTGACCTTCCTAACCGCGAACGGGTTGAAGTACTTCTTCTCACCAACGGTAATCACGTACGGGTTGTCCGGGTCGTGAACCGGGTTGAACACGAGGTCACCAAAGGCAGCAGTACTCTTGTAGAGGTCAATCGCGTTCTTCTGATCCTGGCTAAGGCCGGTGAACCTGTAAGCAGCAAACGGGTACCAGAGGATGTCGTAAGTGCCCTTAGCAACCTCAAGGATTGCAGTGTCCTCGTTCTGGAGACCGTAGACTTCAATGGTCTCAAAGTACGGATCCATCTTGTACGGGTCCTCGGCAAAGGCCGGGACGGTCCACTTGTCGAACTTCTTGAGCCTGACGAAGAGGTTCTCCGGCTGGTACTCATCAACGTAGTACGGGCCCTGGCCGATGACGGCATGGTGGTGCTCGTCAATGAAGCTGGCTATGGAGTCGTAAGCGGCAATAGCAGCGTTCTCGTCCTCAATGTACGGCTTGAGGAACTCCGGAATCGGCTTTGAGTCCTTGAGCTTGAGGAGCTCCTCCTTTATAGCCTGGGCGTGGTTCGGGTTGATCTGGTCGAGCTGCTCGACAGTCTCGGTAGCCTCACTCCAGGAGTACTTCTCGTTGTGGGCGACGAGCTCGCTCATAGCGTAGAAGAGCTGCCAGGGAGTGCCGGTGAACGGGACAACGTAGGCAGCGGTCATTATCTCGCTCGGCGGGAAGTAGTAGTTGTGGTAAACGTCGAAGACCATCCTGTCGTCGGTCTGCTCAACGAGCTTGATACCAAGAATCGTGTCCATGTAGTCACCGCTCCAGTCGGCCTCACTGGCATCGTAGTACGGGTCGTCATCGCCGTCCTGGTGGGTCCACTCCCAGCTCCAGGCAAGGCTATACATGACGTCGGCAGCGCTGACCTTGTGGCCGTCGTGGAAATAGGGCCTGTCACACTCAATCCTGGCGTAGGTCTTGGCGGTCTCACCCGCGTGGGCAGCGACCCAGGTGTCGGTTGTCGAGTTGAATATCACCGCATCCTCGGGGACAGTTGCATCCTGCTTGTAGTCAACAACATGGCAGTGGTAGGGAACCGGAACACCCTCAACGCCGTAGGGGAATCCACTGTCAAAAACCAGGTCTGCAATCCTTCTTGAATAAGTGTCACTGTAACCGCTGGAGCTTGGGTTCCAGACGCCCATGAAGATGGCACCCTGGGATGAATAGATAACGGTCTTCAGGACCTTATCGTCGTCTGCAGCGGCAACTGGTTTAGCTACTGGGGCTGCTGTTAAACTAAACAACAACAAAACTGCAACAAACATCCCCAATGTTTTTTTCTTCATTTATCTCGGCCTCCTTCACTTTTTGGCAATGTTGCCATATATGGCGTATAATGGCATGGAGATATACATTGAAAGCCTATTTAAGGATTACGTTATTGTAAAAGTGCCAAAGGGTCTGAAGTTATACAGGCAGAGCTATCCAAAAACAGCACACTGATAGACCAGTGTTACGGTAATGCGACATTTGTGATGTTTTAAAACCTTAAAGGCCGTTCTAACATTTTGAAACTCCTAAACAAAGCTGTTTCAACTTTGAGGAAACTTCAAAAAAGCGAAAGAGCTGGATTTCAGTCCTCAAACCAAAGTCTCGGGAGAAAAATTTAAATCCCAACGCCACCAAGCTGAGGCGGGCGCTATGTACGAGCTCGTTCTAACAGGAAAAATCGTTTTAAAAGGACATCTCATTGAGGGGAGCATTGGGGTTGAGAACGGCCTGATAAAAAGGCTCTCCCCCGGGACACTCAAGGGGGAGGTCATGATAACGCTGAAGAGGAGAGAGCTCGTTCTCCCGGGTCTCATAGACACCCACGTCCACCTCAGGGACTTCGAAGAAGGAAGAAAAGAAACCGTTGAGAGCGGGACAAAGGCGGCCCTTCACGGGGGAATCACTGCGGTCTTTGACATGCCCAACACAAAGCCGCCGGTGATGGACTCAAAAACGTTCAAAAAACGCCTTGAGCTGTTCCAGAAAAAAGCTTATGCCGACTACGCAGTCGGGTTTCTAATGAAGGACAACTGCAAAGAGGCGATAACCGCGGGAGCCGACTTTTA
>JAGHBN010000080.1 GCA_021160985.1 Thermococcus sp. | reverse complement strand
GCGAGTTAGTTTATGCCGCGAGGGTTGCCGGAGCGATAGGGGCGAAGATAACCGGCGCCGGCGGTGGCGGCTGTATGTACGCCTTAGCTCCTAAGAACCAGAGTGAGGTCGCGACGGCCATAACGATAGCCGGTGGAACACCGATGATAACTAAAATCAGCCGCGAGGGACTCAGGATAGAGGAGGTTCTGCCATGATAATCGTCAAGGTCGGTGGCAGCGTCTTCAGCGATAAGACGGGCGAGCCCGAGAACTTCGACCATGAGACCGTGGGGAACTTAGCGAGGGAAATAGCCCAGTTTTACCCTGGGGAGAGCTTCATAATAGTCCACGGTGGGGGGAGTTTTGGCCATCCACAGGCCAAGGAGTACAGAATACGTGAAGGCCTCCCCGGGGACTGGGAGACCGCCCACCACAGGAGGATAGGTTTTACCCTCACGCATCAGGCGATGCTCAGGGCAAACGCGAACTTCATTCAAACGTTCGTCCGTGAGGGCCTGCCGGCGTTCTCTGTCTCCACGTCTTCTGTCTTTGTAACGGAGAACGGCGAGGTGGTCTACGGGGACCTTGAAGTCCTCAGAAGGCTGCTGGAGCTTGAGTTCATTCCGGTCCTCTTCGGAGACGTTTCGATAGACCTCGCGAAGGGCATAGACATACTCTCCGGCGACCAGATTATCACCTACCTTGCCAAGATGCTTGAGCCGGAGAAGGTCATCTTCCTCATGGACGTTGACGGAATCTACGACGGCAGGCCCGGCGAGGGGGGACTGATTCAGAACCTCGGCAGGGAGGAGATAGATTCCCTCCTCGAAAGGCTCCACTGCACTGCATCTGGAACCGACGTCACCGGAGGAATCTGCAACAAGCTGCAGGAAGCGAAGAAGATAGCGGAGCACTCGGAGGTATGGTTCGTCAACGGGAAGGTTCCTGGAAGGCTGAGCGGGGCCATAAGGGGCGACGGTTTCGGGACGAGGATTAGAAGCTAACAATTGTATGTCATAATCTTTTTATTTTTGTCTGGGTATTGTCTGCCGGTGGCTCTGATGGACCGTAAAACTCTCGCAGTTGTTGTCGTGATCATGGTCTTTGGAGGAACGTTCCTCGGAATTGAGGCTGCCATGCGGATGGGGGGGCTCTTAACGGCTTTATGGCGGCTCCGGATGAACTCGTGATAAACGGCTCTGCTTCCCCTGCCCCCAACGGCACGGTGATTGTTGTTGAGTGGCACCTGCCGAGAAAACCCCTCGAAAAGCTCTTGGATGGCCGCGATTTGATGGTTCTGCTTTACTTCGCTGGCATATACTCGCAGGAAGGAGTTAGTTATTCGTTGCTGTATGATGGCCCGATGGTTAACCTTACGCTTTATCCCTCCGGCAGAGTTGTGACTAAGAACGAGAGAGGCTACACCGTCTGGCGTTATGATACTGAGGACTTTGCCACACTCCAAGTCGAGATGGCCTGGGATTTATACGCCGTTCCCATGAACGTGACAGGCGGCAGAATTGAGCTCTTCCTGCCAACGGTGAACTATTCCCGCTGTTCGGTTATTCCCGTTGTCGTTGTTTATTTCCACGAGACGGGTGGGGATAAAGTTGAACCCAGCCACATAAGCACCCGCCTGCCTGTTTATCTGGGGCCGGACTTTCCCATTTCCAGCAATGAGACCCTTCAAACACTCTTCAGCTTCAATATCTCCAGGTGGGTAGATTCCTCACCCCGGGAGAAACGCGGCGGCTGGATGGAGGTTAGGACATTCAACGTAGCGCTCCCGTGTGGAAGGGACTAACGGTTCCTCCAAAAATCTCTTAACCTTTCCCGCTTTTTTTCTCCTGGTGGTTGAGATGAAAGCATTCGATAAGGAGGAGCTCACTATCATCCGGAAGTTTGAGCACATAGAGCACTGCCTGAAGAGGAACGTCCAAGCCCACGTTTCAAACGGTTTTGAAGATGTCCATTTCGTTCACATGAGCCTCCCAGAGATAGACAAGGAGGAAATAGACTTGAGCGTCGAGTTTCTTGGGCGGAAGTTCGACTATCCGATTTTCATTGCCGGAATGACCGGCGGAACGAAGGGCTCCCAGCTGGCCGGAAAAATAAACAAGACTTTAGCGAAGGCCGCCCAGGAGCTCAACATACCGATGGGTGTCGGCAGCCAGAGGGCCATGATAAGGAAGACCGAAACATGGGAGAGCTACTATGTTCGCGATGTCGCGCCCGACGTTTTCCTCGTCGGCAACCTTGGAGCACCGCAGTTCGCCGAGACGATGCCCGGCAGGTACGGTATTGAGGAGGCTTTGAAGGCCGTCGAGACCATTCAGGCGGACGCTTTAGCGATACACATGAACCCGCTCCAGGAGAGCGTTCAGCCCGAGGGCGATACCCAGTACAGGGGCGTTCTGAAGGCCTTAGCCGAGCTTAAAGCCGAGTTCCCCTATCCGATAATAGCGAAAGAAACGGGTGCCGGCGTTTCGATGGAGGTTGCGGTGAGGCTTGAGAGCATCGGGATAGACGGCATCGACGTCGGCGGCCTTGGAGGGACGAGCTGGAGCGGCGTTGAGTACTACAGGGCAAAGGATGATATGGGCAGGAACCTTGCCCTCAGGTTCTGGGATTGGGGAATAAAGACTGCAATAAGCGTCGCCGAGGTTCGCTACGCCACAGACCTGCCGATTATAGCCACCGGCGGAATGCGCGACGGGATAACGATGGCTAAGGCCCTGGCGATGGGAGCTACCTTCGCCGGCGTTGCATTGCCGCTCCTCAGACCGGCCGTGAAGGGCGATGTCGATGGAGTAATCAAAGTCCTCCAGCGCTACATCGAGGAGATAAGGAACGCGATGTTCCTCGTCGGTGCCATAAACGTGGAGGAGCTTAGAAGAGTCCCGCTAGTCATGACGGGCTTCACGAGGGAGTGGCTTGAGCAGAGGATTGACCTGCCGGCTTACCTGAGGGGCCGGTGATTTTTATTCCCTTTTCGGTTCTCTGGAATGCACACCTTTTTAAACCCATGCCCACAACTAAGACCAACGCAGCCCCATGCCTCAAGAGAGGCTTGGGGGCGTAGGAGGAAGATATATGATTAGGGTTTACACTGTCAGCGGTTACGAGGAAGTCGGTAAGAATATGACCGCCGTAGAGTACAACGGCGAGGTCGTCATAATCGACATGGGGATAAGGCTGGATCGCGTTCTCATACACGAGGACGTGAACATTCAGGACTTCCCGGCAAAGGAGCTTCAGAAGCTCGGGGCGATTCCCGACGATTCGATGCTGCGCAACAAGCGCGTTGTCGCTATAGCGCTCACACACGGCCACCTAGACCACATAGGTGCTATTGGAAAGCTTGCGCCCCACTACCCGGACGTCCCGATATACGGGACTCCGTACACCATACGTCTCGCAAAGGGTGAGGTGAAGAGCGAGCGCTATTTTGAGGTTAAGAACCCGATGTATGAGACCGAGTTCGGTGAGATAGTCCAGGTCAGCGAGAACCTGGCCATAGAGTTCGTCAGGATAACTCACTCCACTCCCCAGTCCTCTATGGTGGTTGTTCACACCCCGGAGGGGGCGGTAATCCATACCGGCGATTTCAAGTTCGACAACAACAACCCCCTCGGAGAGAGCCCGGACTACCGCAGGCTGAAGGAGCTCGGAAAAGAGGGTGTTAAGGTTCTGATAGCCGAATCGACGCGCGTTTCAGAGCCGACCAAGACGCCGAGTGAAGCCGTGGCCAGGATGCTCTTGGAGGACTTCTTCCTCTACGAGGGCATGGAGGCCGACGGTCTTATCGCGACGACGTTTGCAAGTCACATCGCCCGCCTTCAGGAGCTCATATGGATCGGGAACAAGATGGGGAGGCAGACGGTCTTGGTTGGCCGTTCGCTTGCCAAATACACAGGGATAGCCAAGCAGCTTGGCCTCATCAAGATGAAGGGTGCCAAGGCTGTAAGGAGTCCCAACGCGGTGAAGAAGACTCTGAAAGAGGTTAGTGCCGCAAGGGAAAACTATCTCCTGGTGGTTACCGGTCACCAGGGCGAGCCGGGAGCAGTGCTCACAAGGATGGCCAACGGCGAGCTCTACGACATCGGCAAGCGCGACACGGTCGTCTTTTCCGCCGGGACGATACCGAACCCGCTCAACAAGGCCCAGCGCTACGTCCTTGAGACCAAGCTTAAGATGAAGGGTGTCAGGATGATAAAGGACCTGCACGTCTCGGGACACGCCAGCAGGGAAGACCACCGCTACCTGATAAGGATGCTTAATCCGGAGAACATAGTTCCAGCACATGGCGAGTTCAGGATGCTGACCCACTACGCCGAGCTTGCCGAGGAGGAGGGCTATCTGATTGGAAGGGACGTCTTCGTGTCGAGGAACGGTTATCGGGTCGACATTGATTAGGGCAAAGCTCATAAACAGTTGTCCAATTTTCCCTTTAGGTTGCTTTCATCGTTCACGGGGTGATACCATGGGAAAGTACGACGAGCTGTTTGCAAGGATTAAGGAGACTGCAAAGGGGGTTGACAATGCTCTCCTCGAGCTCATTCCTGAGAAGGAGCCCAAGAAGCTCTACGAGGCAGCAAGACACTACCCGCTGGCCGGAGGAAAGCGCGTCAGGCCCTTCGTGGTTCTCCGCGCGGCCGAGGCCGTCGGCGGCAACCCGATCAAGGCACTCTACCCGGCAGCCGCTGTCGAGTTCATCCACAACTACTCGCTGGTTCACGACGACATAATGGACATGGACGAGCTGAGGCGCGGAAGGCCGACCGTCCACAAGCTCTGGGGCGTCAACATGGCAATCCTCGCGGGCGACCTGCTCT
>JAGHBN010000178.1 GCA_021160985.1 Thermococcus sp. | reverse complement strand
CTCTTCCTCACCTTGACGGCGACGCCCTTCTTCGCCCTGACCATCTCCTCGCCGCTCAGGACGGCTTTGCCCACACCGACGACCTTTCCGTCGCGGACGACGCCGACTATGTCGTCTGGCCTTATTTTCTCGTCGGCCTCGTTCACGCCGACCGCAAAGACGTCGCCGCGCAGGTCGAAGTCAATCTTCACCCAGTAAGCTTTGAGCGAGTCGTAAATCCTCTGCATTCCGAAGGGGGTTACGCTTATCACGCCGTCCTTGAAAGTTCCCGTCTGCTGGTTGCCAACGAAGAGGCGGAGCATCTTCGAACCCTTGACCTGGCCGTTATCGGGAAGAACCGCTTCTCCAGCACCGACGCCAAAGTAGAAGTCGAAGACCTTCCTGATGTTCTCGAAGTAGCGGTACGTTCTATCTTCCTTCGTGCCCTCAAGCTCGAACTCCTTCAGCGTCTCGGTGAGCGAGCTGAGGCTCTCCCTGCTCGTCGTTCCGTTCTTCACGTCGGTGAAGATTATCTCCCTGCCGGAGAGCTCGCTCGCGAGCTTCGCTATCTCGACGTAGGCCTCGTCGAGGTGCGCTATTATCGGGACGTCTTTCGGGTACTTCTCGAGGGTCTTCGCGAGGAGCTCGGCCGCGGGCTTAATCTCCTCCTCTCCCCAGTGGCCTGTAACCACTATGTCGTACTTCGCCAGCCACTCCCACTCCCTCGGGACGACACCGAATGGTGACGTGAGTATCAGCTCGTGGACTTTGTTGATTCCCGAGCCGAGGGCCTCTTTTACCGCCCTGCGGTAGAGCGTGTGCGAACGGGAGAACGAATAGGGTTTCCTCGCCGAGCAGGGAAAGAGGAGCACGAGCTCGGTGTTCTTCGGTGGAACGAAACGCTCGATGACGCGGGAGTGCCAGCGTTTCACTTCAGGCCTCCTGATTGATGCATCGCTGATGAAATAAACAGTCTCCTTCTGAATCGGCGTGTACTTCTCAAGGTAATCGGCGTGCTCCAAATCGGCTATTCTCAAAATTCCTGCGTGGTATTGCGTGTTGAAGAAGTTCTCCACGAGGTAGCGGAGCTTGCCTTCCTCCAGGGCCTTCCTCACGAGGAGTATTGTCTCCCTGGCGAAGTCGAGGGAGTTCGGCTCCTTCCTCCAGAGGAAGGGGCTGTACTGGGTGAAGCCCTTACCGTCAAAGTCGTAGAGCTTGAGTGAGCGCGTGTCGAAGGCGTCAACGCCGAGGTAAACGGCGAGCGGGTAGAAAAACGGCTCAACGTCCGCTATTATCATGACGTTCGGGAACCTCTCACGGAGCTCGCGCAGGATTTTAACGAAGTAGCGATATTCTTTGACGAGGATTTTGGAGTTGCCGAGGTAAATTGCCTCGAAGTTGTAGCGGTTGATTATCTTGAAGAACTCGTTTATGTACTCGGTTCTCCGAAGGGCCGGCAGGTAGAAGGCGTTGAAGCCATCGTAATCAACGCTCCAGAGCCTTCCAAGGGCCTTCTCAATAACCTCGGAGGGCGTGTAGAAGCCGAGCGGAATGGCCGGAGCCAGATTGAAATCGTAATCCCCGGGTTCCCGGGGGTGGAAGAAGGAATTGAAAGGCGAGAGGGTGAAGTCAAGGCCTGCTAACGAGGGCGTTTGGAATGAATGCTCCCCGAGCCTTACGAGGCCCAGCCTCCCGGGCCCCTCGTGTCTGATGACCTCCATAGCCAGGCCTCAGACGAGGTTGTACCTCTGGAGGAGCAGCAGCTCGTCCAGCGTGAGCTTCTCACCGCGCTTGAACTTCTCAAGGGCCTCAACGGCCTTCTCGAAGCTGGTGTCCTTCTTTGCCCTCATCTTTGCAACGAGCCTGTACGCTATGAGCTCCTTGTGCTTCTCGTCGTACTCCCTTATCTTCTTCTCTAGCTCTCTGAGCTCCCTTCTGACTTCTTTTATCTTGTCCCTGAGCTCAATGACCTTTGCATGGTATTCGTCGGCTTCCTTCTTGATCTCGTCCGCCTGGTTGAACGCCTTTATCATCTGCTCGTGGAACTGCTGGCTCTGGTTTGCCAGCTTCTGTATCTCGAGGCTTATGTTTCTCCTTGCCTTCTTGAGCTGGTCGACCTTCTTTCTGGCCTCAACGAGCTTCTTGTGGAAGCGGTCGGCCTGCTGGATGATCTCGAGCTCCGTCGCGAGAACCTGAATCTGGTCGACGATCTGCTTCTCCCTCTCAGGCGTTATGTTGGGGTTGGTCTGGAGCTCCCACTCGAGCTTCTCTATCTTCTCCTGGATCCTCTCGGGAGCCATCTTCATTCTGCGGAGCTGGTTGTATTCGTCCCTTTTGGTCTTGTACTCGAGTATCTCCTGGTAGAGAAGGTCAAGCTTGGCGTTTATCTCTTCCCTGTTCTTCTTGAGCTCTTGTATCTGTTTGTTTATTTCATCCCTCTTGGCCTTATACTCCCTGCCCTTCTGGCGGAGCTGTTTAACCTCATTATTTTTCTCATCTCTCTTTTGAATCCATATTTGAAGCTCCTTTTCGAGCTCGTCAAGTTTGGCCCTTATCTCGTTCTTCTCCTTTTCAAGGGCCTCTATCTCCCTCTTGATCCTCTTAATTTCCTCTGGATCCACTTTCGTCTGCATCTCTCTTACCCCTCTCCCTTTTTAGAATAGCTGGCTTACTCCAACATCTGGACTGAAAAAGGCGGGAGTAAATAAAAACTTTTTGGCTGGGACTCAAGGAGCAATAAAAAAGTAGAGTTCACTTCGAGTTTTCGCTTCCCTTCGTGTACGGCATGAACTCGACAGTGCCCCTCTGTTTTGTCGGCTGCTTGTAAAGCTCCATCAGAGCGTAAACCTCCTCGGGGACGTCGGTGCTGACGTGAAGGCCCAGCTCCCTGGCCTGCTCGTAGGTTATTGGGTAGTCATGTGTCCACCTGCCCTCGGTGAGCACCTGTGCCAGCTCCCTGGCCTTCTCCTCCCCGTACCTGTCCTTAAGTATGCTGTAGACGAGATCTCTCACCTGTTTTATCGCCTTCTCAGCCACGTCTGCCAGGATCAGCGTCTGGTCGTCAACCTTGTCAACGCCCTTCCTCTCAACTGCCCTGACTATGCTGGGTCCAGGGTACTGGCCGAGCTGGGGGTCGACTGGCCCAAGAACGGCATGCGGATCCATTATTATTTTGTCCGCTGCGAGTGCTATCAGTGTGCCGCCGCTCATGGCGTAGTGGGGTATTATAACGCGCGTCTCTGCCGGGTGGTCGTGTAAAGCTTTTGCTATCTGGGTGGCCGCCAGAACGAGGCCGCCGGGTGTGTGGATTATGAGGTCTATCGGCTTGTCCTTCGGTGCCATTCTGATGGCCCTCAGCACCTCTTCGCTGTCCTCAACGCTGATAAACTTGTAAAACGGTATCCCGAACAGCCCGATGCTTTCCTGCCTGTGTATCATTGTGATGACCGTTGAACCGCGCTTTCTGGAGAGCCTCTGCAGTATTTTGGCCCTCGCCACCTGAAGCCCCCTGTACTGCAGCTGAGGCCAGAGGAGCAGGTATAGGAAAAACAGCCACCACAGCAGTGAGCCGAAAAATCCTGCTGTTGCATCAGTCATGTTACCACCAAATAGGAAAGGAGGAAGAGCTATTTATAGATTTGGTTCAGCCTCTTACGACCTGAGTCCCGGTCTTGCCTTCAAGAGCATCCACTGCCCTGTCGAGGGAGGCTATAACAGCCCTCTCGCCGCCCCACTCGATGAACCTTATCGCGGCCAAAACCTTCGGCCCCATGCTGCCCTTCTTGAAGTGGCCCTCCTCGTAGTAGCGCTTGAGCTCCTCGACGGTGACCTTTTCGAGCCACTTTTCGTCGGGCTTCCCGAAGTTTATCGCCGCGCCGTTGACATCGGTTAGGATCATGAAGATGTCTGCTTTGACCTCTTCCGCCAGCCTCTCTCCCGCCAAGTCCTTGTCTATGACGGCCTCGACGCCCTTGAGCTGGCCGTCCTCCTCGATGACGGGGACTCCACCGCCGCCGCTGGCTATGACTATGAAGCCCTTCTCCACGAGGTCTCGAATAACCGGGGCCTCAACGTGATGCTTGGGGTCTGGGCTCGGCACGACGCGCCTCCAGCCCCTTCCGGCGTCCTCAATGACCACCCAGCCCTTCTCTTTTGCCAGCCTCTTCGCGGTCTCCTCGTCGTAGAAGGGGCCGACCGGCTTGCTCGGGTTCTGGAAGGCCGGGTCGTCCTTGTCAACTATCGTCTGGGTCACTATCGTTGCCACGGGCCTTTCAATCCCGCGGGCGCGGAGCTCGTTGACAAGCGACTGCTGTATCATGTAACCTATCTGACCCTGCGTCATCGCCCCTGCAACGTCCATGGGCTGGGCGGGGATGCCGTGAACCTGCTGTCCTGCGTCCATGTGAAGGAGGAGCGCTCCCACCTGGGGCCCGTTGCCGTGGGTGATTACAACCTCATAATCTCCGTCAAGGATGATATCAACTATCTGCTTGGCAGTTTTTCTCACGTTCTCCATCTGCTCTTCGTAGGTTCCCTTTTGACCTCTCTGAAGGATTGCGTTACCGCCAAGGGCTATTACAACTCTCTTCATACACCTCACCTCCGGGATGAAGGGTTTCGTGCTTGGGCATAAAAACGTTCGTTAGGTGCCAACGATGTTCACTTGAAAAAGGTTCGGTGCAGGCGCAACTTAATTGGCAAACATAAAGAAAAACGGGGGGAGTGCTTTCATTCACAAATACCATCTCAAAAAGCTTCCAAGCCCGAGCCTCTCAAGCGTCTTCATGACGCCCAGTGCGATGCCCTCGACCTCTATCCCTCCCGGGGGCTTGTAGGCGTCGCCGACGACATAAACGTCCTCGACCGGGAAGCCTTCAACCACCTGCCCACTCGCCACCCTGTTCACGGGGTTTCCGTCGAGGTAAGTCTGAATCAGCAGGATTTCCCCCTCCTCGTCGAGGTTCGGGAAGATTCTGTAGATGTCCTCGATACCTTTCTTCTGCTCGGCCTTCACGTTCCTGCTCTGAAGGGCATGGTGGAGCATTATCAGGGTGTAGCCCTCTTTGGCGAGCTCGGGGCTGAGCGATGAGGGCTCGTTGTAGCCATTTATCCTCTCGGTGTCGAGGGTGAAGACGACGGTGTTGCCTATCCTCTGGTTGCCTTTCAGGGCGACGTTGTACTTTATCCCCTCGCTGGGCCTGAGGGAATCGACCCGCTTGAGGTAGTCGCGGTCGAAGCTGTCCCTTCCAATCAGTTCCACCGTCTCCTTTATGCCGATGTTGGAAATGAGCACATCATAGGAGAACTCTTCACCGTCAGCAGTGAATACTTTCTTTGAGTCGACATCGACCTCAACGGCCTTCTTCCTCGTGAGTATCTTCCCGCCGTTTTCCGTCACTATCCTCGCGAGCTCTCCAGTCAGGGCTTTACAGCCACCCTTGATAAGCCCGGGACCGCCCCACTTCAGGGCGGCCTTGATTTCCTTCGCCAGCTCAAGTGCCGGGACGTTCAGGACGCTGTCGGCCCAGCCGAGGAAGCTCTTGATGAAGAGGTCGGCGAACTCGTTGTCGCCTATCTTCTCTCGAATCCACTCGCGGCCGCTCATCTCCGGGTCGTCCACAGGTAACTTCCCGCGCTTTACTTCGAGGAGAAGCTTCGTGGCCTTTGCCTTCTCGGTAAAGCTCAGGTACTTCCAGCCATCGCGGTAGTGGAAGGTCTTTCCCTCGTAGAATATCATTCCCTTGGGGTCTGAGTTCACTATCCGGACGTTGGCGTCGAGGAGCTTGAGGAGGTGAGCGAGAGGGCCGTCCTCACCGTGTGGTAGCATGTGGAAAGCGCCAGTTGAGAGGCCGAAGCCTTTGTAGTCCAGATTTGTAAAGCGGCCGCCGACGTAAGGAGCTTTTTCGAGGACGGTGACTTCATGTCCGTTTTTAGCAAGAAACGAAGCGGTCAGCAGACCTCCGATTCCAGAGCCTATGACCACAGCCTTCATTGTTCCCACCTGAAAGGCTGAGGGGAAAGGGGGAATATAAGGGTTGTCTTATGCTACTCATTTCTTCCTCCCTGGCTCCCGTGAGGAACTGCTCAAAGTGGTCTGAAGTGAGCACAATTCTTTTAAGAATGACGAATTCCAATAGTAGTTTGAGCCTTTCAAAAGGGGGAAAAATATGAACGTGATAGAAATTGACAATCTTACCAAAGTCTATCCGGACGGCACGAAGGCCAATGACGGAATTTCAATCAACGTAAAGAGGAAAGAGATTGTGGGCCTCATCGGGCCCAACGGTGCCGGAAAGACAACACTAATACGTCAGCTGTTGGGACTTTTGAAACCCACAGAAGGTTCCATTCGAGTCATGGGCGAGGATATAATGGGGAATCCAGACGTCATAAAAAGAACACTCGCCTACGTGCCCCAGTACCCCCTGAGCTTTCCATCCCTGAGGATTAAGGAGGTTCTCGAATACGTTTTCAGGATGAGGCACGGAAACGCTCCGCGGGAGGAAATGGAGAAAAAGATCTCAGAAGCCCTGAACCCCGTGGGGCTCGAGGGGGCATCACAGTTCTTCGGGTATCAGCTGTCTGGTGGCATGGAGAAGTCCCTCCTGCTTGCGATGGCACTCGTCCAGGAGCTCCCGGTTCTCGTGCTCGACGAGCCGACGAGTATGGTGGATATCGTTACAAAGCACAGGTTGTGGGAGGCAATAAGGAACTCAAATCGCGAGGGAATTCTCCTTGCCAGCCATGACATGAATGAGGTTAAAGCCCTGTGCGATAGGGTGTATCTCCTCGTTCATGGAAAAATAGTGGCCTCAGGCACTCCTGCCGACATAGTTTCAATGATTAAAATGCCCACGGAGGTTCGTCTAATACCTCAAAGGGAGATACCCTCACGCATCCTTCCCAAGGAGCACAGAAAGCGCGGGAATCTCTACGAGCTGGCCTTTGACACGCTTGAAAAGGCTCTGGAGACCGTTGAGACCATCACCAAGAGTGTTGGCGTGTCTTGTCTCGAAATCGAATCCCCCTCGTTCGAGAACCTCGTTATAAACCTCATCGGGAGGGACGGCGAATGATTAGCCCTCTAATAGAAATGGAGCTAAAGGGGATGAGGCTGTACAAAACGTTCCTCTTCGTCAATCTCTTGCTCATGCCATTCGCCCTGCTCTTCATGATGATAATGAACTCAGGCTCAAGAACTCCTGAGGATATTTCGTATCTCGTGAGTGGCTTTATCGTTGTTTCGCTGGTGAGTTCTTTCCTTGGAACGCTGACGAACAGGGTCAGCAACATCTTCGAACCCAGTGTTCTCGAGCTTTACTCGACGTTGCCCCCGAGGATATCAAAGGTAGTCCTGGCACAATTCCTCACGTATTCCATCCTGGTACTCCCCCAAGTGCTCATAGGTCTTGTCGTTATACTGTATTACCAAGGGGTAAGCAGGATAAACGCTCCACTCCTGACCCTGGCATTTTTGCTCGCATTCATAGAACTGGGAACGTTAGCAGTCGCAATAGGAGCAAGGATTGGAAACCCCTACAAGGCGATGGCCGTTACTACAATCCTGCCATGGCTCCTCGTGGTTTTTTCTCCGGCATACTACCACTCCAGTCTTCAAGTGCTTTATCTGAACCCTGTCACGCACCCCCTCTCGTGTATCCGTTCAGCAATTGGGCTTCAGGAGGTGAGCCCAATACCCTGGCTGGTATCCGGAGTGCTGACTGTTATTTTCACAGCCCTTGCAATCAGAAACGTTGGCTCCAGATACATGCTTGAAAAGCCGTTTTAATCGTGTTTATTTTTATCCCCATTTTTGAAGTTTGTATGGTTGCTCAAGAAACGCAGGAAAGCAAATCTTGGGAGGGGCCCCATGGAGCTACTAGTCGCCCCAGTGGGTAATTGAACCACCATGCAACTATTTTACTCAGGCTTCTTTTAGCCGGTTCTAAAGAGAAAACTCATGTTAAAATAAATTCATACTCGAAAAAAAAGTAGAAATATTTACTCGAAGTAAAAGGAAAAGCTTATAAAGATTAATTGCACAGCTAATACTGCAAAAACACTACGGAGGTGAACATCATGAAGTGGAAGCCACTCCTCGCAGTCCTGTTGGGACTGCTGATGGTCGGAGTGACGGCTGGGAGCGCAAGTGCATTGCAGATAGGTAGCCCAAGGAACAACTAGCTGGAAGCATTTAAGAGTAGCTTCCAACTCCATGAGCGCACTCTCAATAGTGAGTTTCTCAAATGGTATCACACGCACTATGGTATACTTCTCAAAATCCATTAATCAGAAACAGTTAACAAAAATATTTGCAGAGTTCCTTAAAGAAGACCCAATTGCATTAAGAGAACTTGGGGAGATCAACAAAATCCAGAGGAGTATTATAGACTTGGGTCTAACTCATCAGAACGATATTGCTACTAGTTTTAACATCCAACAAAAAAGCTACTATACTACAATGCCAACCAGTTGCTACGGCTATTGTAGTGAGGAGCAAGTTAGGGTCACCATCAATTACCTCAGGGTTCACGTTGTGCGGTGGGACATAACCTATGGCGAAGTGGATAAGTTCAACTGGCTCTATACGGGCTTAAAGGCTAGGGAGTTCTTTGATAAATGGGAGGATGTAACCACGAATGCGGGATATGCAACCACGCTACTAGGATTTGGTACGACGCTAATAAAGTTCCCCAATCCTGTCTCCATTGCTATAGGGGCCGCATTAACTGCTGCTGGGCTTACTATTACATATGAAGGCAGCGAAATGGTATCTTACTATGAGTCTACCAACTGGCAGTACATATGGATGGTTCTTGAGAACGATTATTACTATCCATGGGTGCCGGTGATGAACTTGGCATCTCACTTCAGCATATATGGCTACAACGCTAACAGTGGCAAGAAGTACACTTTCTTACCTTCAGTACCAATCCCTGCAGTTGGAGGATACACTAATGCTGTTATATCCTCTATGCTATCAGAAGTTGCTCATGACTGGATAAAGAGCCACGGGTCAGACTGGGTCACTGTAGCCTGATACAAAGTTTTTAATACTTTTTACTCCTTATTTAGCATTACAAAGGTGGCGATGCAGTTGGGTAGGCGTAGATCAAGAATAGAAAAGTCAAAATTTGGGTGATTGTCATGAAACCAGTCTCCGTTATCCAGTGGGTTGGGCTTGCCCTTGCGGTGCTTTTCATAGGCGTCTTCCTCTTTGACCGGGCCTATTTCATCACCCATCACATGTTAGCAGTCTTTGCAGTTGCAATGACGATCCTTGCCGAAACTGGGATTTATCTGGCAAAGAACCGGGGGGAAATAACTTCAAGAAATGCCGTGCTTATCGGCCTTTTAATCCTCCTAATGCTGATTGCAGCCCTCTACATCGATCATACCGG
>JAGHBN010000147.1 GCA_021160985.1 Thermococcus sp. | reverse complement strand
TTCTCCTGCCTATCCAAAGGCGGTGAGAACATGGAAGCCGACCCGATAAACGTTCTCCTCTACGATATTCGCGAGATGAGGAAAAGACTCGACGAGATGGAAAAGGCCCTCCTGATGCTCAAGGCGAGGCTCGTTGAGGAGGAAGAGGGTGAAAGCCCCGAGGAAATAGAAGCCCTCGAAAGGGAGGCCCTTGAGAGCGGGAAGGAGTGGGAAGAGCTGAAGAGGGAGCTTGGACTATGAGCTTCAAGGTCATCATCGGCAAAAGGGCTGAGAAGGGAATACGAAGTCTCCCCCCAGCTCATCTAAAGCGTTTTGCCGAGCTTGTTGAGACCCTGAAAATCAATCCAGTTCCGGTGGAAAGTTTTGACGTCAAAAAGACGCGTGGTTCTGAGAGGGCTTACCGAGTTAGACTTGGCAATTACAGGGTCCTCTATACCGTACGCTGGGATGAGGACACCGTTGTTATCCTGAAGGTTGAACCCCGCGAAAGGGCCTATCGTTGAACTAACCAAAAGCCAACTTTTTATACTCTCTCACCCTTCTTTCTCAGGTGATACTCATGAAAGTCGTGGTCGTCGGTTCTGGCACAGCCGGAAGCAACTTTGCCCTGTTTATGAGAAAGCTTGATAGAAAGGCCGAGATAACCGTCATCGGAAAGGAGCCGACCATGCAGTACTCACCCTGCGCCCTGCCGCACGTCATCAGCGGCACCATAGCGAAGCCCGAGGATGTCATCGTCTTCCCGAACGAGTTCTACGAGAAGCAGAAGATCAACCTCATGCTCAACACCGAGGTTAAATCCATAGACCGCGAGAGAAAGGTCGTGATAACCGACAAGGGCGAAGTCCCCTACGACAAGCTCGTCCTTGCCGTCGGCTCAAAGGCCTTCGTCCCGCCGATAAAGGGCGTGGAGAACGAGGGCGTCTTCACACTCAAGAGCCTCGACGACGTGAGAAGGATTAAGGCCTACATAGCCGAGAGAAAGCCGAAGAAGGCCCTTGTTATCGGCGCAGGCCTGATAGGCCTTGAGGGAGCCGAAGCTTTTGCCAAGCTCGGCATGGAGGTTCTGGTCGTCGAGCTCATGGACAGACTGATGCCCACAATGCTCGACAAGGACACCGCCAAGCTCGTCCAGGAGGAGATGGAGAAGCACGGCGTCTCCTTCCGCTTTGGAGTCGGCGTGGGCGAGATAGTCGGCAGTCCGATTAGGGCCGTCAAAATCGGCGACGAAGAGGTTGAAGCCGACCTTGTACTTGTCGCGACGGGCGTGAGGGCGAACGTTGACCTCGCCAAGAACGCTGGCCTTGAAGTCAACCGCGGCATAGTGGTGAACGAGCACCTGCAGACTAGCGACCCGGAGGTCTACGCGATAGGCGACTGTGCGGAGGTAATTGACGCGGTGACCGGTGAGAGGACGCTCAGTCAGCTCGGAACGACGGCGGTGAGAATGGCAAAGGTTGCGGCGGAGCACATAGCCGGAAAGGACGTCTCCTTCAGGCCCGTCTTCAACACCACCATAACCGAGCTGTTCGGCCTTGAGATAGGCACGTTCGGCATAACAGAGGAGAGGGCAAAGAAAGAGGGAATCGATGTGGCGGTCGGCAAGTTCAAAGGCTCCACCAAGCCGGAGTACTACCCCGGCGGAAAGCCGATAACCGTCAAGGTCATCTTCAGGAAGTCCGACAGGAGGCTCATCGGTGCCCAGATAGTCGGCGGAGAACGCGTCTGGGGCAGGATAATGACGCTGTCGGCGCTCGCCCAGAAGGGCGCCACCGTTGAGGACGTTGTCTACCTTGAGACCGCCTACGCCCCGCCGGTGAGCCCGACGATAGACCCGATAAGCGTGGCCGCTGAGATGGCCCTCAGGAGGTTCCGCTGAGTGGGGCTTCGGGGGATAGTTTCCCTCTTCCGCCTCAAATTTTCCATCCCTTCCATAGTTCCCGGGTTAGTTGCGTTTATAATAGCGCGCTACCACTACGGCGTTTTCTTCACCGAGGATTTCCTAATTGCGATGCTCGTGGTGTTCCTCGTAACTTCCTCGGGCCTTATAATCAACCAGTATCACGACTATGAGCTTGATGTCGCCTCAAACAGAACCGACCTCCCCCTTGTTGGGGGAGAAGTGAGCCTGAAAACGGCCAAACTGCTCGGCTACGGCCTCTTTATCCCAGCCATTCTTTTAGCGGCGCTGATTTCCATCCGAGCCGTTGGGATAACCCTCACTGCATCGTTCTTTGCCATTGCTTACTCCGCTCCCCCACTGCGCTTCAAGGCGAGGCCCTTCGTTGACTCCTTCACCAACGGCCTCACGTACGGCCCCCTGGTGATGACGCTCGTCTTTGAGTCCCTCCACCTCCCGCCTGAAAGGGCGCTCGTATATTCACTCCCGTTCTTCGTTTTCCTCTCCACCGGCCACATGCTGCTAGCAGTCCCCACGATAGAAAAAGACCTTTCGCTCGGGGCGAGAACTTCCGCAGCTTTTCTGGGACAGGAGAGGGCCATAGCGGTGGGGATATTCCTATTCACCCTCTCCTCTCTTATGGCGGTTATCTACTGCCTCATCGGCTATTACCCCATGGCATCGCTCTCGTTCCTGCCCTTTATGGTGTACTCCATCCTCCAGCTCTGGAGATGGCTTCAAGGAGGAGAGTGGAAGGAGGCCTTCAGAAGGATGGAAGTTTCGTTTCTCTTCGGTGCGCTGGCGTTCCTGTTGCCCTTCTTCTGAAGCATTAGGAGACCAACAAGGTTTAAGTGTTTTTACAACAACTTATATTTCAGGTGGTTGCCATGAAAGTAAAGGAGAAGGATAAAATAATCCTCGGCATTGGAACCGGAGTCCTGCTGACCTCATCCCTAAGGGTCTTTGTGGCAGGTGCCTATTCCAGCATTGAGAAGACGTTCTTCTATGGCGTGAAATTCCCCTCAGGGATTGGAATACTGCTCCTCATTGTGGCAGCGCTGCTCGTGGGGAAGCTGAGCAGAAAGGTGGGAACAGCTATAATTGCAGCATATGCCCTCGCGCTCCTCGCCACCGACGCGACAGAATACACCCACCTCCTTGCGGCCTTTGCACTCCCTATCGCGCTGGCCCTCGTAAAGGAGCTTGAAGTGAAATATCTTGCGATAGGCCTCGTGGCCGACCTGACCCTCCGCGTGCTGGCCGTTGGGGCAGAACCCGCCGACTTTCCCCACACAAGAGCCATTCTCGCAGTTTTCCTGCTCCTGGGAGCGTATGCCCTGTGGAAAGAGCCGGGGACACTTAAAAAGCCTGGCTTCGGCCTCTATGCCTTCACGGCGCTCCTTGAGCTTGGTTTGATATACCCAAACGCTGTGCTCCGCTATTCAGGAATCAATGTCTATTACCTGCCACATTTCGTGGGCTTTTCGTTCGTCATCGCCCTGGCGATACTGCTCGGCCCCCATCTCGCGAGAAGACAGGACGTTGCCACGATATTACTTGTTCTTGGCTCGGCGACGCTCTTCCTGAAGCCCCTCTCTCTGGTGGGCCTTCCGCTTGCCCTGGCATCAGCCATTGCCCTCCTTGAAAGCGCCAAGGGCAGCAGGGGAGGACTAATCGGGGCCGTTTATCTGTTCCTCGTGGCGACTCTGGCAATCGGTGCATACGTGGGCAGAGACATCGGTTTACCCTTCATGGAGGACAGGCTTGAGGCCTTAATTGTGGCTGCCTCAATTCTCTACGCCCTCACGGCCTATGGAAAGAATGCCGAAGTGAGCCTTCCAAACGCGAAGGAGATAGCAGCCCCGCTCGGCGGCCTTGCAGTCGCTTCGCTCATAGTCCTGGCGCTCTTCCACCCCGGACCGAGCTACGCCGAGGCCAAGAAGGAAGTCGTAATCTGGACGTACAACGTCCACCAGGGCTTCGGGCCCTACGACGGGGCTTTCAACGGCTATGAGCTTGTGAACCTCCTGAGGGAGCAGAAGCCGGACATCTGGGCGGGGCAGGAAGTTGTGGGGGGAATGATAGGCAACGGCTACCAGGACGTCCTGCTCTTTGTCTCAGCATACCTAGGCTACGCCTACGAGTACAAGCCGGCCGTGGAGGGCACCTATGGCGTGGCGGTCTTCTCACGCTGGCACATGAAAACGGTAGGCGAGCTCAACCTCAAGAGCGTTGGCCAGGCGAGGCCGGCCCAGAAGGTGACGGTTGAAGAGCTCGGTCTGACGGTCATCAACGTCCACATGGGCCTCAGCGAGGAAGAGAGGGCCATGCAGGCGGAGGAGCTCCTGAAGTTCGCCAGGGAACCGCCGGTAGCACACATCATCGCCGGCGACACCAACGCAGAGCCCGACGAGGAGGCCATAAAAATACTCACCCGCGAGTACAGGGACGCATTCTCAGAGAGACCGCCTTATACCTTCCTCTGGGAGCGCGGTGATGTAGTGGACAGGGAGAACATCGATTACATCCTGCTCAAGAAAGACTGGCCAGCGGAGGTCAAAGACTACGGCTGCCTCTGCGACGTTGAGGTGTCCGACCACAGGCCTGTATGGGCGCTCATTGAGCTGCCGTGAGGTTTTTATCTCTTCTTCCAACTTTTCTACATGCCGTCGAGAACTAGGGTCAGCAAGCTCATGGCGTACATACTCCGTCACTCTCCCGAGAAGTTCGAGCTTAAACCGGACGCTGAGGGCTTCGTCCCAGTGAAAGAGCTCGTAAAGGCCCTTCAGGCAGTTTATCCCGACGTCACTGAGGAGTTCGTGATGGAGATAGTTGAGAGGGACTCCAAGGGGCGCTATGAGATAAGGGGCGGAAAAATCCGCGCCCGCTACGGCCACAGCTTTCCGGTCTCATTGAACCACGAGGAGGACAGGGAGTCGAGGGTTCTTTACCACGGCACGCCGAGGAGAAATCTTGAGAGCATCATGCGCGAGGGGTTGAAGCCGATGAGGAGGCAGTTCGTCCACCTGAGCACGAGCAGGAGCGAGGC
>JAGHBN010000017.1 GCA_021160985.1 Thermococcus sp. | reverse complement strand
TCATCATGTACTGCGCCGAGAACGTTCCCAAGTGGAACCCGATAAGCATAAGCGGCTACCACATCCGTGAGGCTGGGGCCAACGCCGTCCAGGAGGTCGCGTTCACTTTGGCGGACGGTATTGAGTACGTTAACGCTGTCATAGCTAGGGGCATGGACGTTGACAAGTTCGCCGGAAGGCTGAGCTTCTTCTTCAACGCCCACAACAACTTCCTCGAGGAGATTGCCAAGTTCAGGGCCGCGAGGAGGCTCTGGGCGTACATAATGAAGGAGTGGTTCAACGCCAAGAACCCGCGCTCGATGCTCCTGCGCTTCCACACCCAGACGGCCGGTTCAACGCTCACCGCCCAGCAGCCGGAGAACAACATCGTCAGGGTTGCGATTCAGGCCCTCGCGGCCGTCCTCGGCGGAACCCAGAGCCTGCACACCAACTCCTACGATGAGGCCCTCTCCCTCCCGACCGAGAAGAGCGTCAGAATTGCCCTCAGGACCCAGCAGATCATCGCCTACGAGAGCGGCGTCGTTGACACGATAGACCCGCTCGGAGGTTCGTACTACATCGAGTGGCTCACCGACCACATCTACGAGGAGGCCCTCAAGTACATCGAGAAGATTCAGAAGATGGGCGGCATGATGAGGGCCATCGAGCGCGGCTACATCCAGAAGGAGATAGCGGAGAGCGCATACAAGTACCAGAGGGAAGTCGAGGAGAAGAAGCGCATCATCGTCGGAGTCAACGAGTTCATCGTCGACGAGCCGCTCGACGTCGAGATACTCAAGGTCGACCCGAGCATCAGGGAGAAGCAGATCGAGAGGCTCAAGAAGCTCCGCTCCGAGAGGGAGGGCAAGAAGGTCGAGGAGGCCTTGGACAAGCTCAGGAAGGCGGCAGAAACCGAGGACGAGAACCTCATGCCCTACATCATCGAGGCCCACAGGCACCTCGCGACCCTTGGAGAGGTCACTGATGTCCTCCGCGAGGTCTGGGGCGAGTACAGGGCCCCGCTGATATTCTGATGCCTCTCCTTTTTTGTTTGTGTGCAGCCGCTCTCCTTCGGGTGGCGGTAAAGGTCTTTATGGGAATGCTTTTAAGACGTTTAGATTACAGTATTAACGAACAAAACGTGATTAGGGTGTCCCTTCATGGAGCTCATCAGGACTGAAAATCTCACCAAGTTCTTCGGAAAGCGCAACATAGTGTACAACCTCGATTTAAAGGTTCCCAAGGGCGTTGTTTACGGCTTCCTCGGTCCGAACGGGGCCGGTAAAACGACCACTATCAAAATGCTCACGGGGGCGCTGAGGCCCACCTACGGCGAGATTGAGATTTTCGGTATGAACATGCCGAGGGAAAGAGTGGAGATAATGAAGAGGGTTGGCTACATGCCGGAATCGCCGATAGCCTATGAGAACATGACCATCTTTGAGTTCCTGACCTACATGGGGCGCCTCTCGGGCATGAAGAAGGAAGAGGCAAAGGAGAGGGCGAAGGGGCTGATGGCCTACGTTGGTGTGGGGAGGATAGCGCTCAACAGGATGAAGGAGCTTTCAAGCGGACAGAAGCAGAGGGTCATGTTCGCAATGGCGCTCATGCCGGACCCGGAGCTTCTGATTCTGGACGAGCCGACCGCAAACCTCGACCCCCTCGGCAGGATAGAGTTCATCGGCAGGATAGTGGAGCTCTCCAAGAAGGGCAAGACGATTTTCGTGAGCTCCCACATAGTCAGCGAGATAGAGAAGATGTGCAACTACGTGGGAATAATCAACCAGGGGCGGATGATAGCCCAGGGGAAGATAAGCGACCTAACGCAGATAGAGGAAAACGAGTACGATGTGGTGACCTCCGATAACGACAGGGCGATGGAGTTTCTGCGCGAGAAGCCCTACATCCAGGAGGCGTGGGAGGAGGACAACGTCATCAGGGTCATCGTGGAGCCGAAGTTCCTCGACGAGTTCTTCCTGGCGTTCCCGAAGTACCTCAGCTCGAACGGGATAAGGCTCAAGCTCTTCAAGCCCCACACGAGCCCCCTCGAAAGAATCCTCATGGAGAAGTTCAGCCTGGAGGTGGAAGAGTGATAGGCGTCCTCTACTCAAGCGAGGTCTCGAGGATACTTAGGGCGAGGCGGTTCAAGGTCATGCTCGCTGCCATGCTCCTGCCCGTGGTGGTCTACTTCTTCACCCACGAGGAGATAACGGAGTATGGGGCAAAGGCCCTTGAGCGGTCCTTTCAGATAGTCACCTCCGAGTTCATGGTGAACTTCTGGCTCGGTGTTATCGGCCAGCTCGTGGCCATAATCCTCATGAGCGACCTCCTCGCGAGCGAGATAGAGAAGGGTACCATCAGGATTCTCCTGACGAAGCCCATACGGAAGAGCGAGATAGTCTTCGGTAAGTTTTTGGCCGGGATGACCGGCATAGCGGTCCTCTTTGGAGTCCCGTACCTCGTCCTCCAGATATACGGGGTTCTGCTCTACAAGGCGGGCCTTGAGGGGTTCACGGCGACCTTCGATGAGGTGCTCTACGCCCTCGGCGTCACACTCCTGCTCCTCGGGACGCTGGGTGCGCTGGCGGTGCTCCTGTCGGTGGTCGTCTCGCGCCCGCTCTACGCTTCCCTCTCGGCCTTTGCCCTTGTATTCGTTGCGCAGTTCATACTGCCCCAGCTGCCGTTCTTCGACAACCCGGAGCGCTTCACGCTCAACTACCAGGTGGGGGTGCTCCTCAAGAGCCACTTCACGCTCCACGCCGGCCTCGACACCTACAAGGGCGAACCCGGAATGACGGTGCTGTTCTTCATCGGGAGCATTATCGCGGCCCTGCTCTTCACACTGCTGGGCATCTACCGCAAGGAGTACCCTGACTGAGGTGATGGCGATGAGAAAAGTCCTGATACCTCTAATCCTCCTCATCTTCGCTGGAAACGTTCTCGCGTATCCGGTCGAGCTTGGGCTCGATGAAGTTCTGCTCGTTGACGACAGCGTCGTTACCTTTGACCCCTCCCCCTCGGGAGACAGGATATACCTGCGCGTTGAGGGCCCCAGCGGGTCCAACTCAAGCGTGCTCGGCTTTGGAGGGAGCCTCTTTTTCAACGGGGTCAACTACACCGTTGGACGCTTCGACCCGACCACCCGGAAGCTCGTCCTCCACCTCAGCGGGAACTATTCGAGGCTGGAGATGGTCAAGAAAAAGGACTTTTCGGTGAGGGTCGTTGAGTCATTTGACACGTATACAGGGCTCAGCCTGAGGTGGGACGGCTACTACGGCATAAACGACACGCTGAGGGTGTATTCAAACGGCCTCCTCGTGAAGGAGCTACCGGTAAGTCTTGAGTGGGGGGACGAGGTTACATTTAAGGTCAAAACACCTCCCTCTGGCCTCCTCGTGCTGTCCTTTGGGTATCTTGGGAATCTTAGCAGAAATGTTGTGCTTGAGGAGATGGAAAAGCAGGTGGAGATAACCTCCATAGAGCGCGATGAGGAACTGCACGTCACGCTCCTCAACCGTGGAGATGCGGTTAACGCGACCGTTATGCTCACGGCCGGAGGGCTCACCCTGGAGAAAAAGGAGGTCCACCTTGAAAGGGGCGAGCAGAGGGAGGTAGCCTTTGAGAGGAACCCCCTCCAGGGCGCGGTTGCCGTTGATTACGGTGCCGTTGTCCAGGAGAGCTTTTACTTCCAGCCCCCTGATATATCACTCGTCTCTTACTCCCTCGACGGGGAGACGCTGAGAATAAGGCTCAAGAACGACGGCGGCTACTTCCACGGAAAGGTCAGCGTCATGAGCAATTCGGTCGTCGTCGGCTCGCCTCTCTACCTCGACATCAGCCTCCGCGAGGGCGAGGAGAGGGAAGTGGCCTTCAACCTGACCGAGGATGTAGATTACGCCACCATCGTTATCTCCTCGGCCGATTTCACGACCAGCGTACCTCTCATGCTCGAGAAGGGCCTGGACGTGCGCTTCGTCAACGACTACGCGAGAACGCACCTCGGCGGGTCTGCGGCATACAGCCTCGTGGTCACGGGAGAGGGAAGGGTGGAGCTCGGTGTCGCTGGACTGCCGGATTCCGCCAAATACGCCTTCTACTACGGCCAGAACGAGGTCAAAACCCTCAACGTCGAGGGGAGCGTTCAGCTGACCCTCGTCATCTTGCTCCCGAGCTTCCCCTCGGGCTTCCGCGTGGAGGCTCCTTTGAAG
>JAGHBN010000103.1 GCA_021160985.1 Thermococcus sp. | reverse complement strand
TAGAACTGGTTTATCGCCTTCTCCCTCTCGCTGAAGACCCTATCACCACTGAGATGAAAGATTATTGGCTCTTTCAATTCCTCCCACCCCATTCGTCGGCCGGCAGGAGCATGTAGTACGCATCCTCGCCGTCGGCGTAGTAACCTATTATCCTTTTTATCTTTTTGAAGCCGAACTTCTCGTAGAGTGCTATGGCGGAGAGGTTGCTGACTCTAACTTCAAGACCAATATACCGCGCCCCTTTCTTTATGAGCCTCTCTATAACCTCACTCAGGAGTGCCGAGCCTATACCCATCCCCCTGTAAGCCGGATCAACCGCGATGCTCATTATGTGCCCCTCAAGGTCGGGACGGAGGTACCCCATCACATAGCCCACAACCCTGCCGTTGTACTCCGCAATGAGGAAGGTGTCCGGGTTGTTTTCAAGGAACACGAGAAAGACTCCTCTCGGGTACTCCTCCTTGAAGGATGCCCTCTCAATGCGCATTACATCGGGAATGTCGAAGAGCCTGACGGGCCTTATTGTGACCATCGCGAGGGGAATCTTCCCACCGACTTCTCTGTAGGATGTGCTCATGCTATAAACTACCCATCAAAGCTTTTAAGGATTAAGGGGAGTTTGGATGGGTGGCATCCAACGTAATGAACACTCTCGAGTCTGAGGCCAGATGATGACCGGATTCCTGGCTGGCCCAAAACTTTTAAACCACTGGACAAATAATCCGACACCATGAAGAAGTGGCCGCCCCTCCTCATTACCCTCTCACTGCTGTCCATCTTCCTCGGAGTTTACGTAGGCTCCGTTCACATCAGCGTCGCAGAGGTAAGCGAATCCATCGTTTACGGGATAAAATCAGCGCTTTCCGGACTATTCCCCCCCATAAGCCCCGGCGAGCAACCGAAATATTTCACGATCATCTGGAAGCTCCGCCTCCCCCGCGTCCTCCTGGCCTATCTCGTCGGCACAGCTCTCGCCTCCGCTGGAGTGGCCTCACAGGCGCTCTTCAAGAACCCCCTGGCTGACCCCTACATAATAGGCATCAGCGCCGGAGCCGGAATAGGGGGCGCTCTCGGCGCGATATACTGGCCGGAGCACATGGGGCCCCTCGCCTTCATATTCTCACTCATCTCGGTCTTCATCGTCTACAACGTCGCCAAAGTCAATGGTAAAATCCCCGTAGACACACTACTCCTGGCCGGTATCGCCTACGGATTCCTCGCCAACGCAGTGACGTGGTACCTGATAATAAGCCATGAAGACCGGGCCCACGTCACGTGGATGTGGCTTATGGGGACTTTCAACGGGAGGGGATGGGACGACGTGGCCGTGATGTTTATCGTTACGCTCCTCGGTCTCCTGTTCCTCATCCTGAAGTGGCGCGAGCTCAACCTCCTCCTTCTCGGCGAGGAGAGCATAGCCCTCGGCCTCGACCTCCACCTTTACAGGAAGCTCGTCATAGGCACCATAGCCCTGCTAACGGCTTTCTCAGTCGCAACTGCCGGAATAATCGGATTCATAGGGCTGGTCAGCCCCCACATAATGCGCCTCACCCTCGGCCCCAACCACAGGGAGCTGACACCCGCGACGGCCCTCTTTGGGGGCACGCTGCTCGTGATAGCAGATCTGCTCGCGAGGACCGTTGCAAGCCCCAGAGAACTGCCGGTCGGCATCATAACTGCCATTATGGGCGCCCCGCTGTTCATGTACCTGCTGCTAAAGCACAAGAGGGGTGAGCTATTGGCATGAACCTCGATGTGAGCCTGTCGTTCTCATACGGGAAGAGAAGGGTTCTCGATGGGGTTGAGTTCTCCGCCAAAAAAGGGGAACTGCTGGCGATAATCGGGCCGAACGGGGCCGGGAAGAGCACTCTCCTGAAATGCATGGTCGGCATCCTCGAGGGAGAGGGGAAGGTCAACCTGAACGGGAAGGATCTGATGGTTATGAAGCCCGGGGAGAGGGCCAAGCTGATAACCTACGTCCCCCAGAGCTCACTCCCGGAGTTCGCCTTCACGATAGAGGAGTTCGTGGAGATGGGGACGTACGCAACTAAGGGAAGTGTTGAGGATGCCCTGAAGAGGGTTGGCCTCTGGGAGCGGCGGAAGGAGCCGATAACGTTCCTCTCGGGTGGTGAGTACCAGCTGGTCCTGATCGCGAGGGCCCTGGCCCAGGGCAGCGACGTCATACTCCTCGACGAGCCCACGAGCCACCTCGATGTGAACCACGCCCTTCTCGTCATGGATCTGCTTAACGAACTGAAGGAAGAGAAGATAATAGTCGCGGTTCTGCACGACCTCAACCTGGCACTGAGCTATGCTGACAGGCTTCTGATCCTCCACAGGGGAAAGAAAGTATGGGAGGGTAAGCCGAGAGAGCTTGAGCCGGCCGTTCTTGAGGAGGTCTACGGGATAAAGGCGAACCTCGTTGAGGTTAGTGGCAGGAGGCTCCTCATTGCAGGCCTTAGCAAGGTTTAAAACGGTGAAAGGCTATCACAGTGAGGGTGAGAAAATGGAAACGAAGAAGACCGGAACCACAACGGTCGGGATAAAGGCGCGGGACGGCGTTGTTCTGGCCGCTGATACTCAGGCATCACTCGACCACATGGTGGAGACCCTCAACATCAGGAAGATACTCCCGATAACGGACAGGATAGCGATAACCACCGCGGGAAGCGTCGGAGACATTCAGGCTTTGGCGAGGCAACTTGAAGCGGAGGCGCGCTACTACCGCTTCACCTGGAACAGGGAAATGAACACAAAGGCGATGGCAAACCTCCTCAGCAACATCCTCAACGAAAACAAGTGGTTCCCCTACATGGTTCAGATCATAATAGGGGGTTACGTCGACGAGCCGACCCTGGCGAACCTTGACCCGCTGGGAGGCCTCATCTTCGACGACTATACCGCGACCGGCTCGGGAAGCCCATTCGCCATAGCCGTCCTTGAGGACGGCTTCAGGAAGGATATGAGCGTTGAGGAGGCCAAGGAGCTCGCGATCAGGGCCGTCAGGACGGCCGGGAAGCGCGATGTTTACACCGGCGACAGGAAGGTTCAGGTCGTCGTCATAACCAAGGACGGCATGAAGGAAGAGTTCGTCGAGTTCAAGGAGTGAACCCGACACGCAAACCCTTTTTAATTCTCTTTTTGAGTTGAGAACATGCAGAGCCTCCTGAAAAAGCTTACAGTTCTCGGGCTGATAGTCCTGCTCGTTTCGGCGCTCTACGCAGCCGAGAGGCTGACCATCGAGCCGGGCGCCCTTCTGGAGGAAGTGGATGAAATCCTCGACCAGGTTCAGGAGATACGCAACCTCACCTTCAAGGAGAGGCCCAAGATAGTGGTTCTCACTAAGAGCGAGGCTTTAGCCAAGTGGAAGCCCGGCAAGGCGGACATCGAGAGGATGAAAATCGAGGAGCTGACCTACAAGATGACACTCCTCCTTCCACCGGACTACCAGTACATCAAGGAGGAAACCGAGAGGAAGGCCGGGTGGATAGCGGCTACTGTGGGGGACACCATCTACATAATCAGAGAAAACTTCATGGCGAACCCAGACATCGCCCGGAGAACGATAGCCCACGAGAGTGTCCACGTGCTCCAGAAACAGTGGTTCGATGCGAAGTACGGGGCAGACACCTACGACGGCACCATAGCTGTCCAGTCCCTCATCGAGGGGGACGCAGACCTCGTGGCAGACCTGTACTGTGAGAGGAACGGGATACCCATTCACAAGATACGCTCCCTGAGCGGCAACCCCCTTACAGACCTCCACATCTTCCCCTACGTCTTCGGCGGTCGCTTTGTTAGATACCTCTACGAAAAAGGGGGCTGGGAGCTCGTTAACGCGGCCTACCTCCGCTACCCGGTCTCGGCACAGCAGGTAATGCACCCGGAGCTGTACCTCCAAAACGTCACTCCGCTCAACGTCACCCTGGAAACGCCGCCGGGCTCGCGGGTTCTCAGGGAAGACAGGCTCGGGGAGTACTACGTCTACCTCCTTCTCAGGGACGTTGCAAAGCTGGATAACGAGAGCGCCTGGAACGTTTCGAGCGCCTGGCTCGGCGACAGGCTTGTTCTGGCTCAAAACACAGACGGCTACATCCTCCAGTGGAAGGTCCTCTTCTCAAGTAAAGAGGCCGCAAAGGCCTTTGGGGAAACCCTCGAAGAGCTGGCAAGGGGGAACACGTACGCAAGGTATACGATAATGATTGAGGGAAAAACCGTCCTCCTGAAAGCCGTTAGGGGGGTTAGGGTTGAAGCTTAGGTGTCCGATATGCGGGAAAACCTATGAGAAACCCGTTCAGAGGTGCGAGTGCGACGAACCCGTTGAGTTTGAGGCCTTCCGCAGTGAGCCGTACATAGGAAAGAACGTCTGGGAGCGCTTTTACGACTTCTGGCCCGTGAAGCCCGCGCTTGAGTTTTCCCTCGGTGAAGGCGACACACCGCTTGTCAAGTCGAGGCTCGGGAGGGAGTTCGGGATAAAGCTCTACCTCAAGAACGAGACCGTGAACCCGACATGGAGCTTCAAGGACAGGGGCACGTTTCTTGCCATGAGCTACGCCCTGAAAGCGGGCTACAAGGCCGTCGGGACGGTCTCAACTGGAAACATGGCGGCGAGTGTAGCTGCATACGCCTCCCGCTTCGGGCTGAAGGCGAAGATTTTCGTCTCAGAGAGCGCGAGCGAAGAGAAGCTGAAGGCTGTCGGTGTTTACGGCGGGGACGTTATCAGGGTTCGCGGTGACTACGGAAGGCTCTACTTCGAGAGCCTGAAGCTTGGAGAAAAGCTCGGCGTCCATTTCATCAACTCCGACAACCCCTTCCGAATCGAGGGCTACAAGGGCATTGCCTTCGAGATAGCGGAAGAGGTAAGCCCGGACTACGTCCTGATTCCGACCAGCTCCGGCGGGCTCTTCAGGGGGATTGCAAAGGGGTTCACAGAGCTCCACGAGAGCGGGCTCATCGATGACCTCCCAACCCTCATAGCGGTTCAGGCCGAGGGCTGTTCACCCATATGCAGGGCGTTTAAGGAAGGTAAAGCAAAAATCGAGCGCTTTGAGAACCCGAAGACGATAGCAAAGGCCATAGCCAACCCCTACCCGCCAAGCGGGAACGCGGTTCTGAAACTCCTCAGGGAGTTCGGCTGGGGTTGCGTTTCCGTTTCCGATGAGGAAATCAAGGAGGGTCAGAGAAAGCTCGCCGGCGAGGGCCTCTTCGTCCAGCCCGCGAGCGCGACGGGAATTGCCGCGCTTGAGAAGCTCGACCTTCCGGAAGGGGCCAAGGTCGTTTCAATACTCACCGGCTCCGGTCTAAAAACGCTGAAGAACACTCCCGCTGGGAAGATACGGGAGTGCCCGCTCGAAGAACTTGAAAACTGTTTGAGGTGATCGAAATGCTCGTTGGAATCGGCCTGATGCCCCACGGGAACCCGGTTCTCGAGCCGCCCGACGAGGAAACGGAGAAGCTCGCAGGGATTCTAAGAAAGATTGGAGAGGAGTTTAAAGGCGCGGACTCCTACGTCCTGATAAGCCCCCACAACGTTCGTATAAGCGACCACCTCGGAGTTATCATGGCAGAAAACCTCATCTCATGGCTCGGCTTCGAGGGAAAGGAACTGCCCGGCGAGTGGAAAACAGACAGGGGGCTGGCTGAGAAGATCTACAGGGCTGAGAAGAAAGAGGGAATGCCCGTTGTTGATTTAAACTTCGCCTCACTTAGTGGAGAGTATTCACGCTGGCCGCTGAGCTGGGGAGAGCTTATACCACTGCAGTTCCTTGAAAAGAAACCGCTCGTCCTGATAACGCCGTCGAGGGGAGTGAGCAGGGGAACCCTTGTAAGGTTTGGCGAAGTCCTCGGTGAAGTTCTCGAAAAAGACGCCAAGAAAACCGCTCTGATAATCAGCGCCGACCACGGACACGGACACGACGAAAACGGTCCCTACGGGAAGGTAAAGGAGAGCGAAGTCTACGACAGGCTGATAATGGAGCTCATACCCGAAAACCGCCTTGAGGAGCTCCCGAACGTTCCCGAGGAGCTCGTTTCAAAGGCCCTGGTAGACAGCTACTGGGGGATGCTGATAATGCTCGGGGCAATGAGGAAGGCTGAGTTCAGGCTGAAGGCCTCTGCATACGCCTGCCCGACCTACTTCGGCATGGCAGGGGCTCTGTGGGTACGGAAAACCTAAGCCCCGCCAACTCAGGGCACTAAAGTTCACTCAAAGAACATCAAAACTGATCTCGAGAAGCTCTTTGCTCCTCCTGAACCGAACCTTCTGGATTTTTATCTCCCCTATTTCGCCGGTGGTCTTAGTGTGCTCCTCCTTACACGCATTGACGTTCCAGCCCTCGATCACGACGACCCTGAGGGTTCTCACCTCCGGCGGAACCGGAAAGAGGTCG
Source organism: Thermococcus sp. (assembly GCA_021160985.1). Lineage (GTDB taxonomy): Archaea > Methanobacteriota_B > Thermococci > Thermococcales > Thermococcaceae > Thermococcus. The sequence goes on along the minus strand of JAGHBN010000103.1, from coordinate 1,029 downwards.
TACATATCCTCGCCAAAGCGCTCCTCCACCTCTTCGCGCGGGAGCTCGTAAACCTGAACCGGGACGTTTTCCTTCACCTTCTCGTTGGCAAGGCGCTCTATCTCGGCAACCTCTTCCGGCGATGGCTTCCGGTCGAACTTGACGGTCAGCCTTCCGTGGTTTCCATCCACATAAACGCTCGCCGTCCACTTGGCCCCCTCACCGAGAACTTTCACGACGGCACCCTTGAGCACGTGGAGGGCAGTATGGGTTCTAACCTCAACCGAGGACATAGGCATCGTCCCATTTTCTCAGAAGGCTTATTAACGGTTGTGCCGTACCGGCTTTAGGTGTTGGTTATGAAAAAGCTTGAAGATATCGCCAGGGAACTGGAGGCCGAGATTCTCGACATCGGAAGGCCCGTCAAGACCGTCGAGCAGGCCACGAAGGAGACAGGGGTGGCCAAAAAGCAGGTTATAAAGTCGCTCGTCATCATAAGCGAGAGCGAGCCCCTCCTCGTCATAGTTGACGGTGAGTCGAGGGTAAGTATGTCAAAGCTGGAGAAGAAGTTTGGAAAGTGCAGGTTCGCCAAACCTAAGGAGGTCAAGGAGCTTACTGGCTACGAGGTCGGAGGCGTCCCCCCGGTCGGCGTGCCGCTCAGGACGATAGTCGACCCGAAGGTTCTGGAGAACGAGTACGTCATCGGCGGAGGAGGGGCCATTGACAGGCTCATCAGGATAAGACCCGAAAAGATAATCGAGTACCAGCGGGCAGAGGTTATTGATGTCAGCGAATAGCCGGGCAAATTCAGACGGAGATTATCCATCGTTGCTCGAATTTTTTTCACCCAAGCGAGTCTGCTACCGAACCATTCACGTTAAAAACTTGCATTCTTAAACAAAAATCGTTATAAATGACAAAATCAAAGATGGATTGCAGTAAAACTTTTGAGGTGGTCTGAATGGCAGAAAAGAAAAGAAAGAGGGTTGTTATTCTGGGTGCCGCCGGAAGGGACTTCCACAACTTCAACGTGTTCTTCAGGGACAACCC
>JAGHBN010000145.1 GCA_021160985.1 Thermococcus sp. | reverse complement strand
GATCGTTTATGTCTCCTGCAATCCAAAGGCATTCAAACTTGACTACGAGAACCACCTGAGGAAGGCCTACAGGATAGAGGATGCAATTTTGATTGATATGTTCCCGCACACGCCGCATGTTGAGGCGGTGGTTGAACTTGTTAGAAAGTTTTAAATAGTTCATACACGATTATCATAATCATGAGCGAACTATTTGTGAACAGGGTGGAAGAACTTGAGGCACTCAGAAAGGCCTACTCAAGCAACAGGAAAGAGCTCATAATAGTTTACGGGCGCAGGAGGATTGGAAAGACTGCACTGGTCAAAAAGTCCGTGAAAGGGCTCAAACACATCTACTTCTTCGCAGAGGAGACCCTAGAGGAGGAAAACCTTCGGGCTTTTAGGAGCTTAGTGGCGAGGGCCTTGGGAAATCCGGTCATAGCGAAGGCCGAGCTCTCGTGGGAAGAGCTCTTTGAGCTGCTCGACGGCTCTGGAGCCATTGTCATAATAGACGAGTTCCCAAACCTGATAAAGTCCAACAGAGCTGTAGTCTCGAAGTTCCAAAAGATCTGGGACGGAGTGAAAGACCTCAAACTCGTTCTAACCGGCTCTTCAATAAGCGTTATGGAAAGCCATGTTCTCAACTATAAGAGCCCGCTCTACGGTAGGAGGACGCTTTCTATGAAGCTCAACCCCCTGAGCTTCTTCCACCTGAAAGAGTTCTTCCCGGAGAAGGGGTGGGAGGAACTCGTGAGGATTTATGGCATAACCGATGGGATACCGGCATACATTGAGGAGGTTCGCTTCAGGCTTAGGGCGGGCGAAAGGCTTGAGGAGGTTTTCCAGCCAAACAAGCCCCTCTTTGACGAGGCTGAATTCCTCCTCAGGAGCGAGCTAAGGGAGCCGGCGCGCTACTTCGCGATACTCAAAGCGATAGCCTTTGGGAAGACGAGGTTCGGCGAGATAGTGGGCTTTACGGGCCTTCCGAACTCGACGGTCTCGCAATACCTCAGCAACCTCCAGACGCTCCACATCGTCGAGGAGAGGCACCCCGTGGGGGAGCCAGAGAGAAGAAGGAACGCCCGCTATTATCTAAGCGACCTCTACTTCACCTTCTGGTTCCGCTTCATCTACCCCAACCGCTCCCAGCTCTTCGATTTCGGCTACATCGAGAACTTTGAGGAGGAATACAACCGCTACCTCGGCTTCGTCTTTGAGAAAGTGGCGGAGCAGTTTTTAAGGGAGCTGAACAGGGTTGGAAAGCTTCCCTTCAGGTTTACTAAAATCGGCCGCTGGTGGCACAAGAACGAGGAGATTGATTTGCTTGCTCTGAACGAACGGGAGAAGAAGGCTTTGCTGGTTGAGGTTAAGTGGAAAGAGCTGGATAAGAGAGAAGCCAAAGGCATTTTAAAAGACCTTGAAAGAAAGGCCGAGCTCGTTGGGCTTGACGGCTGGGAGAAGAGCTATGGAATTGTAGCTAAGAACATCAAAGGCGAGGATGAAATACGGGGAGAAAGATGGCTTGTCTGGGAGTTGAGGGACTTTAGCAGGCTGATGCAGGAAGAAAATGGATAAGCGTTCGAGAAATTAAACCGCCTTCCAGAACGGATCCTGCTTCGCCTTAACCTTTGCCGTCATCTTGAGGGCCTTTATGTCGGTCTCCTCAAGCTCGTTCTTGAGCTGCTTGGCGAGTATTATGACGTCGTTCTTGCTCAGGTCGACGTAGAGTGTCTCTCCAGGGTGGATGTGCCTGCCGACGATGGCCCCTTCAATCGCTATCGCAACGGCGTCGCCCTTCTTCGCTTCCTGCACGAAGTCGTTCTTGTTCTTGATCGACTTTATGACGCCTACCTTCTCACCGGTCTCCTTGATCAGGGCAACTCCCGGCCTTATCCTACCCTCAAGCACCTCGACACCCACTATAGCTGGCTTACTCCTCCTGAAGACGTAGCGCTCGTCGGGATAGAGCCTTATGACTCCCGGGAAGGTGACGTTCTTGAGTAGTTCGCGCTTCTTCTTCTCCTCTTCCGCCTTGACCCAGGCCTCGTAGTCCTCGATGAGCTTGTAGATGATGCTGCCCACGAAAATCGGCACTCCCTTGGCCTTGGCGACCTCCCCAGCATCCTCATTGACCTTGACGTTGAAGCCAAGGACGACGCCGTACTTCGGCTCCTCCTCGCGGACGCTCAGAGCTTCCATGACGTCGGTCTTGCTGATGTTGCCGACGTCGGCCTTCCTTATTGGAATGTTCTTCTCCTGGAGCTCCTTGCTGAGGGCCTCAAGCGAACCGAGGGTGTCGGCCTTGACGATGACGCCTATCTTGCCCGTGCTTATGACGACGCTCTGTATCTGGCCCAGAATTTCCTGCTTGGCCTTCTCTATCTCCTCCTCGGAGCGGGCCGCTATGACAGGAGAACCGGCCAGGGCCTCCTCAAGGGCGGGGGCGGCTATCTTGACACCCGCCGCGGCAGTTACCTCATCAACCTGGTCGAAGCGGAACCTCGGGTCGCGAATCTCGTCGAGGGGCTTCGGCTTGAGGAGTGCGCGGATTTTGGTGACAATGGCTTTGTCCTTTCCGCCGACGACTATCGTGTCATCCTTCCTCAGGGTTCCATCGTAGATGATGACGTCTATGGTCGTTCCAAGGCCGACCTCCTCGCGAACCTCAAGGATTGTTCCGCGCGCCGGTCCCTCGACCTCGATCTTGAGCTTCTGCTCAAGGTACTTCTGGCTGAGACCCGCTATGAGCACGAGGAGTTCAGGGACACCGATGCCGTATTTGGCCGAAATCGGGACTATGGCCAGCTCGCGCGTGAAGTCCTGGACGCGGTCAAAGCGGTTCGCCTGGAAGCCGAGCTCGTAGAACTTCCCGATGAGCTCCCATAGCTTGGTCTCTAGCTCCTGAACTGCCCTCTGATCCTGCTTCTTGATGTTCACGAGGAAGGGCTCGTCCTCCTCGACCTTCCAGCCCTTTATCCTGTCTATCTTGTTGGCGGCGACTATGAAGGGCGTCCGGTAACGCCTCAGTATCTCGATGCTCTCTATCGTCTGGGGCTGGAAGCCCTCGTTGATGTCCACGACGAGAACTGCTAAATCGGCTAAGCTACCTCCCCTCGCGCGCAGACTCGTGAATGCTTCGTGACCGGGTGTGTCTATGAAAAGAAGCCCGGGAAGCTTTATCTCGCCCTTCCATATCTTGATGAGCGGGCCGGCTAACTGCTTGACGACGTCAATTGGGACTTCCGTTGCGCCGATGTGCTGGGTTATTCCGCCCGCTTCTTTACTTGCAACATTAGTATTTCTTATCCTATCAAGCAAAGTAGTCTTTCCGTGATCCACGTGCCCGAGAACCGCTATGATGGGCTGCCTAATTCTCTTGGTCATTTTTCTTCACCAATAACAACTCGGAGCTCAATTTTTAAAGGTTCTCAAAAGGGAAGAAAAATCAGCCCCCGGAGGGGAGCCTGTTGTAGAGGAACAAAGACTCAAGCTCAGCCCTCTTCTTATCGTTTCCGATATAGTGCATTTCCCCGCCGTATCCAACGAGAATCACTACCTGATGCTTCAGGGCGATTTTTATCCGCCCCTCCACATCGTAGGGCTCGGTATAGCCACTGATCACGGCCACGAGAGTGCCGTTGTAGAATACCCCTGTTATTGGAAGCATCAGCATGTCTTTGTGCTCCCCTATTAGGGAATTCACGATCAGGGTACCGTTTTCTCCGCTTTTGAAATCGTAAAACCTGACGATACTTTCTGGTCCGTAGGTCTCGTTGATGAACGCAATCAGCCTTTTGCACTTACAGCAGCTCCCGGAACCGTAGATATAGAACCTTATCAGGGAATCATCAAGCGGAAGCCTGTACTCCGGGAATGGGTGCGGAAGCTGCACAACAGTCGTGTTCTGAGTCGAATTCTGAGAGGCCTCATCCTGCGAGGTGGTGTTGTCTGTTGATGAGGTGCTCGTGGAACCCGGGGACTCGGAAGAAGTCTCGTTTACACCACTATCAGCGCTTGGTGTAGCGGTGCTGGTATTATCCTGGCCCCCATCTGGCTCCTCCGACGTTCCGTTCTGGGTGTCATTGTATCCTATTTCACATGCCTGACACGGACTACTTGTGGTCGTTGAACTCGAGGAGGATGTTTGCGACTGGGAGTACGTATGGGAGGACGTGGTACCTGGGACACCCTCACTCCGTGAAGAAGTCGTGGAGGATGAGTTCGGTGCTTTAGAATCAATGCAGAGCGAGGACACCACCATTAGGACTAGGAGCCCCGCGAGTATTGCCCGGCTCTTTTTCATTTTACCCACCGGAGACAGTTCGTCCGCTCCTTTTTATGCTTTTCCGAAGAATCACAAAAATTAAAAATGGACATAGTAACTGTTTCCGGTGGTTGAATGATAGCGCTTGTAATGGGAGTGATTATAGGAATTCCTGCGGCCCTCATCATCGGAAAGCTGCTCGGAAAGGCCAGCGAAGTTCTGATCGCCCTCATGGGAGTCCCGATCGTAACCTATGGATTTGCCCTCATAGAGGGGCAGACTTTCATCGGAAAGAACGTTTCAATAGAGGGATTTTCCCCGGAATCCCTTGTAGGGCTTGAACTGTTCCTGGGGTTAATCATAGCCATGGCTTACGTGTCCCTCAGGACGAGGAAAGGTCTGAGAATAGACGATTTCATTCAAATAAGCGTTACTTCGCTTCCATATACTTCCTTTGGAATTGCCCTTGCGGCCCAGTACTGGCCGGGGTTTATTGTGGTGGGACTCGTCTTAATCGGCGTGATGGTGGCTATGTCCCTCAGAAATCCCCTAAGAGGGCTGAACGTGAGGCCCTGCCCGCCGGAGGTGGGGGACTGTCTGACGGACGACGACAGCCTCATGAGCGCAAGGGTTGAGGGCACAATCCTCGTCGGGGGGAGAGCTCTCAAAGAGTTCCCTAAGGCCAAGGAGCTCGTGGAGTGTCTGGGGCGTATCAAAAAGCCCTCCCGGCCAAGGAGAGCGGCAATATTCCTTGTTTCCCTGCTGCCCATCCTTACCGCCCTACTGCCTCCTGGGGACATCACCATCGCCGTGGGTCTGGCAATAGCCCTTGTTTCCTCTATTGTCGTAGCATCACTACTCACGAAAAGACAATCTATTCCGTGCCCTGAACTTGCAGAAGAGTACAGAGAGTTCCTCAGGAAAAGGAAGAAAAAACTTGACGTGAGAGTTTAGCGCTCAAGGCAGTTCATGCTGTCGAGGTACTCCCTCTTTCCTTTTGCGTGTGTGTGGTAGAACCAGTCAGCGGCTTTGCAGTATCTGTAGAGCTCCTCCGGCTTGAAGTAGAGGTTTATCTCTCTTTCGGCGCTCTCAGGGCTGTCGGAGGCGTGTATAACGTTGTAGATCGCATCGCCAACGTCAAGGCCGTAGTCGCCCCTTATGCTTCCGGGCTCGGCGTCCTTCGGGTCGGTGGCGCCGGCCATCTTCCTGACGACGCTTATTGCATAGCGCCCCTCGACGACCATGATGACGCTCGGGGCCTTGGTGATGTAGTCTATGAGGGGCTCAAAGAAGGGCTTCCCTTTGTGTTCCTCGTAGTGCTTCTCCGCCAGCTCGCGGTCAATCCATATCATCTTCATTCCGACAATTTTGAGGCCCTTCTTCTCAAAACGGCTTATGATTTCGCCTACCAAACCACGAACAACGGCGTCCGGCTTGAGTATAACGAGGGTCCTCTCTATCTTATTCTCGGCCATCGGAAACACCGGAGTTAGTTGGCACCGCAGTTAATAGGTTTTTTGGAATGGAAGGAAAAGAGAGAAAATCAGCCAACCTTAACGTACCAAGTCATGGCTGTCCACTCGTGATGAATATCCGTTGGTATCAGGTGTTCATCTCCTGAAAACTCAGCCCATAATTTGACGTTGATAACCGCGTGCCAGTTTCCATCGTGAAGAACGCTCTCCAGAACATCCCCACTGGAGGCGACCATGATCCCCACAGTATGTTCTGACGTTTCGGTATACACTCCCCCGCTTCCTAAAGTGTCTATAGTCCATATTGCGGGAGGATCGATTGCATCTCCATAGACTTTGTAACCCCCAACTGCCAGGGGATACGAGACCGGTCCGACATTTATCGGTACTGTTTGATACCGGTCAATGACTCCAACCGGGCCCATATCGTCTAATTCCCCTTTAAGGGCGGGATCAACACCCCAGTTATGGGTTATTTTGACCTTCCGTATCCTGTAGTCCCCATACCCGCTGACACCATGTCTTTTTAGCAGAATTCCCGGAGTTACCCTGTATATCCCATGACCCGCACTGTCTTTAGTGCAGGCAAACGTTTCTGTTCTCGGATCATTGTCATTCCGAAGCCCCCACATGTAGAATTCGGCATAGAGCTTTCCGTACGGAGGGTCATCGTATCTAAGCTCCTGTTTTCCAAAGTTGTGCCAGTAGGGTTCGCTCTCACCGCTGTAAACTTTTACGTTCCCAGCGCTGTCAACGGTCTTTACCTTCCATCCCTCGGGAACACCTATTTTTCCTCCAACGGGGATGTCCTCCTTGAACTGAGGCTTTTCTCTGCCCCATTTCACAAGTTTGTCCTTGATTTCAAGGGGCTTGGCTGGAACACCTTTTCTCGTCGCCAGGACAAGAACGTTCACTCTTCCGTCCTTCGTTACTTTAATGCCGTAACCCGTAATGACAGCATCCTCTGGCAGTTCTGGAACAGCATAGACATACCACTTGGCGTTTGGGGCACTCTTCAAAACGAACCCCTGAACGGCTTTTTGAACCTCTTTAACGTTCAGCGGAAGGCCATCGGGCGTGTAGAGGAGAAGGGTTGTGTAGTCCTTGCCCGGGATCTTCTGAACCGCTGGAGCAACGTACTGAACATTGTTTTCGGTTGGATACGCCGAGACAACGAACAGGCTCCCAACCAAGACACCGAGTATGAACCATACCACTTTCTGTCGCATTCGCCCCCCCCCAAGAGGGTTGTCCATTCTAATTATCAAGCTCCTAGTATTTAAGTGTTTCGCTCTCTTAAAATTAAGGGGTGATAGAAATGTCCATTGAACCAAAATTACTAAAAAAGAAAGAAATCACTTCCTCTTGGCCCTCTGGAGGCGGGCCTCCTCAAAGGCCTTGGTCCACTTGAGCTTCCTGGGGTTCCTGCCCATGAAGTAGTACTTCTCGCACTTGCTGGAGCAGAAGAACAGGACTCTGCCGTCGTTTCTGACGTACATCTTGCCAGTTCCCGGCTCGAACTCCTTTCCGCAGTAGGAGCAGACGTTCCAGCGAGCCATCTTTACCTCCTCCTCTTTATCTCTCTGGCCTCACGCTCAGTCTCTCTGAGTATGACGATGTCGCCGACGCGAACAGGGCCCTTTACGTTTCTCCTTATTACGCGGCCCTTGTCGCGGCCTTCCAGAACTCTAACCTTAACCTGAGTAACGCCACCGGTGACGCCAGTCCTTGCAACAATCTCAATAACCTCTGCAGGGTATCCTTCGTCGCTCATTTCTCACACCTCTTAAAGCCTCGCAGAGATGAACTTAAACCTTTCTATGGGTGAATGAAGGAAAAGGAGCTCACTTCATGAGCTCCCTAACCTTCATTGCGATGTCCTCAACGAGCTCGCGGCCCTTTCCGGGCTCGACGATAGCGACGCTCGCAGCAGGAACCTCAATCCCGGCAGCGGCGCCGAGCTCCTTCTTGCTCGGGACGTAAATGTACGGGATCTCCTTCTCCTCGCACAGCGGCGGGAGGTGGGCAACAATCTCCTCGGGATCAACGTCCTCGGCTATGACAACGAGCTTGGCCTGACCCCTCTCAACGGCCTTGGTGGTCTCGTTGGTACCCTTCCTAATCCTTCCGGTGTCGCGAGCGAGCTCAACAGCCTCAAGGGCCTTCTCAGCGAGCTCTGCCGGAACCTCAAACTTCACGTAACTTGGCTTCGCCATCTTTCATCCCTCCGAAACCTCATCGTTCATCGAGTTTTGCGAGGGAAGTTTGGGAGAGAATTTAAAAGGGTTTCGCTACCCAGTCTTCCTCAGCACAAATTCGCAGTACCTGGCACCCATTGCCTCACACTTGGTCTCCTCTCCTTCCCAGCGCTCGCCCGTGAACTCCGTGAGAAACTGGGCAAACGCGCCGGCGTAGTGGATATGGATTGGGTAGGGATAACCTTCGCCGCCGGGGAACAGGCTCACGCCCCTGATTATTACCACCGAATTCGAGAGCTCCACAAGTTCGAGCTGCCCTCCTCCGCTGGCAAGGGTGAACTTGAATATGTCCTCAAGCGCATTCCTCAGGCTTGTGTCATACTTTCTTGAATACCCACCGTAGCCCATAAACTGTTTTTTGCCCCACGCGTAGAGCAGCTCTTTTCCTTTTTTGGGTCCAAGAAATCCGTAGACGGTTTCTATAAGGCTCCTTTCAGCCTCTTCGCCGACTATTTGAACCCGCTCATTTCCCAGCCAGAGCATCCCGTTCTTGCCGGCTTTGAGCTGGGCCTTTATTCCCTCAATGTTTTGATGGTGCTCCTTCATTGAACTTATGCCTTTTTGAGTTCTGAGGTAGGGAAGCTTGGGCTCAGTTACGCGGAGGGGCTGGAGGGAGCGCTTGACTTTGATCATTCCTCCAGAGATATCAACGACGTAGTCAAAGGGTATCAACATCGCGGCCAGGTCAGACTTCTCAAAGACATCCGAATTAACCGCAACAAAAGTCGTCCTGCCAAAGAATTTCACGGAATTTACGAGCCTCACTATGGCCTTTATGTAGGCCTTAGGGTTTGATTGAAGCGTATACTGGGAAGTAACGTCATCTATGACGAGGATGTCATACCTCCCTTCCTTGAGGAGATCCTTTATGATCGCAGTAGTGATTCCGAGGTCGAGGGGGTTGGAAAGCACGTTTTTTCCCCTCTGACCACCGGACCCATAGAGGTTTGAATAGCCGTCCAGTATTGTCAGGGAGTCGTCAAGGAACGGCCCGTAGTCTACACCATGGTGCCTGAGCTCTTTGAGCAGCGTTTCCGGAGGCTGCCTGAAGTCAACGAGGAGGACGGTTTTACCGGCGTTAAGGGCCTTTAGGACGGCCTGGTGCATCAGGATGATGTTATCATGCTCGGTTGAACCAATGAAGGCTACGCTTGACCCCTCTTCAATTCCACCACCAAGCATTTCGTCGAGCTCTCTCAGTCCTAGTGATAACATTATTATCCCCCAGCAACACATCAAGGAGGTGGGTTCTTATAACATTTGCGTGTAACACCTTAATCCAAAATGTGCAGGAGAAGTTAAAGGCTGTCAGTAGCGGCCAAGCTCATCATCCCAAAAGGGGTCAGGGGAGAAATTGGGGAATAGAACCCCCCAATTTTCATCACGGAATCACAAACATACCTTACCCTGACTCCTTATCATAGCCCCGGTATATCTCAAGTCTTCTCCTGGCCCTCGCCCGCGGGATGTGGTGCCCCATGAGGGCGACTATCTTGTCGGCCTGGGCTTTCCCGTGGTGGAGCATCTTCCTCTCGGTCTTGATCTTCTCAATCCTGAAGGTGTAGCCGCCGACCTCGACGACCTCGCCGACAGCGAACTCCTCATCGCGGGGCACCTTAACGCGGAAGGACTGGGTGATGCCTTTGGGCATATAGATTGACACCTTGATGACCTTCGGGTACTTCAGGCTCTCGCCCCAGAGGGTCTTAATCTCGCCGACCTTGGCCCTGTTCACCCTCTTGCCCTCTTCGAGCTCGATCCCGGTAATCCTGACCTCGTCATCCTCGGTCTCAACTATGTCGCCTACGCGAATTTCCTCGCCCTCTGGAAGCTCTGCCTCGCTCTTGAAGCTCCTCTCGTGCTTGCTGACGATGAGAGGAACCTTGACCAGCTTTGGGAGCGTCACGTGCCAGACGTTACCGCACTCGTTACAGTGCAGGGTAAGCTCCCTCCCGCGCTCCTTGATGACCTCAACGTCATCGCTACCGCACTCAGGACAGATGAAGTACTCCTCCATGTCTCTCACCAGAAGGGGAAAAGAGGGGTGTGCTTATAAAGGTGTCCTCTCAATCAGCCAGCGCCAGAGGGGGACGAAGCTAACTCTCTTTCCGTTGATTTCCTCGACCCCCTCTTCCCCCCACGTGACCACCGTCAGGTTTGGACAGCCGAGCGATTTGGAAGCCCTTATCAGTGCTTTAAGTTCTCTCTCACGTGTAGCCGGCTCGTCAACCGCGTAGCTGACCTGTATCAGCCCCCTCACCTTCCCGCCGATTGAGACCACGAAGTCAACCTCCCCCTGCCCGTCTTCCCAGTAGTGCACCTCAAGCCTCGGCTCGAAGTAGTGCTTTCTCCTCAGGAGCTCCAGTGCGACGATGTTCTCGATCCTGTAACCGATATCTTCAGCCCCAATGGCCGTTGCAAAGCCCGTGTCGGCTATGTAGAGCTTTTTCTGGCTCCTCAGGGACTCAACGTCACTGGGGTGGTACTTTGAGATGGGGACAACGAAGCCCAAATCCTCAAGGTAGGCGAGGTATTCGGCGATGGTGGGCCTGCTGACCTTAACCCCCGTTGACGAGACGAGGGAGTGGAGCTTCCGGATTGAGGTCCTCCTGGCAAAATTCCTGGCAAGAACCCTTATCAGCGCCTTTAAGGCGGAAACCTTCTCTATCCCGTAGCGCTCGACGAGGTCACGATAGACTATGAGGTCGAGGTACTCCTGGAGCGCCCTGATTTTCAGGAGGGGTGAGTAGTCGACAATCCCCGGAAAGCCGCCGTATTCAACGTATTCCTCAAGAAAACGCAGGAGAAGGCCTTTTCTCCTCTCGGTCGGGGGCTTTCTCGGCTCAAACCCCTTGAAAGTCAAGAACTCGCGGAACGAGAGGGGGAACAGCCGAAAGCTGAGGATCCTCCCCCTGAGTGAAGTGGCAATTTCACGTGAGAGGAGTTTCGAGGATGAGCCGGTTATAAAGACCCTAGCCTTTTTTCCCTCAAGCAGGCGCCTCACGAACTTTTCCCACCCCTCCACGGCCTGAACCTCGTCGAGGAACAGGTACATAACATCAGCATCGGGGTTGTACTTGTAGTAAAGCTGCACTATCGCCGAGAGGTCCCTGGTGGAGATTCCAGCGAGCCTTTCGTCTTCGAAGTTTATGTAGAAAACCCTCTCAAGTGGCAGGCCCCTCTCAACCAGCTTTCTTATGGTCAAGTAGAGGAGGTGTGTCTTTCCAGTCCTCCTGAGGCCGTAAACCGAGACGCCAACGTCAACGTCCAGCGGGAGAGTAAGCTCTCGCTCCTTGACCTCGGGAATCCCGAACTCGTGGAACTCGGCGATAAGTTCTTCAAGCGATTCCATCATGGTCATCAAGTGGTAAACTCGACTTTCCATAATTTAAGTGTTTTGGTCAATTCGACTTTGCCAAATTTCCCAAAAATTGTAAAGTAGAGTTTACCAAATTCCCAGCCTTAGAGCTGGCTCCCCTCCTCGGGGTTCTTGATCTTCAGGAGCGGGCAGACGTCCATGCACTCCCTGCAGTGGACGCATCTGTCCCAGTCCACGACTATCTTCCTGCTGAGCGGGTCTATGCTCAAAGCCTCCTCCGGGCACTTCCCGACGCAGACGCCGCAGCCGACGCACTCGTAGGCTCTCTTGACGAGGTGGTAGGCGCTGACTGCCTCTCTCTCGTCCGGTGCCCTTGCTTTCCTCGTCCCTGTGAAGAAGTCGACTTCGCCTGCCCTTATCACGTCCCCCTCAACGCCCACCTCGCCGAGTATCGGGGCGACCTCAAGGAGGCGCTTCTTGTTGAGGACGGTGTTGAACTCCAGCTCGTAGCCGTCCTCGGTCTCTTCAATTTTAACCTTAACCGGCTCCCACGAGCGCTCCTCCGGAATCTCGACGCCGAACTTCCTTGCTATGGACTTCTCACCCTTGCTCAGCCTCTTCCACCGCCAGAAGCCGTAGGTAATCCACTCCTCGGGAAGGTCAAAGCGCTTCCTCCAGTACTCAAGAGCCTTAAACCACTTCTCCCAGAGCTCCGGCTTCTCGCGCTTGAGCCTTTCGAACTCGGCTAAAGACGCGCTCGGGCAGAGGAAACAGCCTATCCTGTCAAAGCCCCTCTCGTAGAGCGGGTTGTACGGGAGCTTCCTGCTGAAGATGTAGAGCCAGACCTCTATCGCGCGCCAGTGGAATATCGGTGACGCGCCGATCTCGTTGGGCACCCACTCGTTTCTCCAGACGCGCGGCTGCTTGAAGCGCTTTATGCTTTCATATTTCCTCTGGCCGACGAACATGAGGACGCCTTTGGGGTAGTTCTCCTTTATGGCGAGCGTTATTGGGCCGAGCTTCGTCACCTTACAGCACCAGCGGGAGTCCCTGCCCGGCGGGGAGAAGACGTAGAG